>DATCPU010000415.1:0-5987 GCA_036569925.1 Candidatus Dormiibacterota bacterium | reverse complement strand
TCGACAAGCTCATGGCGAGGATTGACCACGAGCTTGCCGACCGGCTCGCAGGCGAGGAGAAGGCCCTCGCCTCGGAGCGCAACTATCGCTCGCTGTTCGAGAGCCACCCCCAGCCGATGTGGCTGTACGACATCCACACCTTTCAGTTTCTCCGCGTCAACGATGCAGCGGTTGAACGCTATGGATATTCACGCGAGGAGTTCCTCGCGATGACGATCAAAGACATCCGTCCCCCCGCCGAGGTTCCCAAGTTTCTTGAGCTGGCGGGACGCCCTCCGGCATTCGACAAGTCGGGCCCGTGGACCCATTTGCTGAAGGACGGCACGACCCAGCAGGTGCTGATCACCTCGCATGCGATCAGCTTCGGTGAGAAGGAGGCTCGGTTTGTCCTGGCTGAGGATCTGAACGAGAGCCAGCAGCTCGAGCTGGAGCTTCATCAGTCGAAGGCTCGGGCAGAGGCGAGCGCTGAGCTGGGTCGAGCCAAGGACGAGATGGTTTCGCTGGTCAGCCACGAGATGCGCACCCCGCTTGCCAGCATCGTTGGGTTCACCGAGCTCCTGACAACGCGGGAGGTCACGGCCGAGCAGCGGAAGGAGTACCTGTCGGTGATGCTCCAGGAAGGTCACCGTTTGACCGCCTTGATAAATGACTTTCTCGACCTGCGCCGCATCGAGGGCGGCCACATGACGATGAGCTTCGCTCCGGCGGATATCGGCGCTCTGATCAAGCGCGCGGTCGAGCTGTTCGGCGACTCAGGCGAGGCCAGGGTCACGACCAGGATTGCAAAGGGCTTGCCCCTGGTGCGCTCCGACAGCGATGCGATCTTCAGGGTCGTCGCCAACCTCCTGTCGAATGCCCGGAAGTACTCGCCAAACGGCGGGTCAGTCGTCGTCAGCGCGGAATTGGCTGACGGGATGATCCAGGTCTCGGTGCAAGACGAGGGGCTCGGCATTCCCGCCGACGCCCTCTCTCACCTGTTCCAGAAGTTCTATCGCATCGACACCGCCGATCGGCGGGCGATCAGGGGTACTGGACTGGGCCTCGCCATCAGCAAGAACATCGTCGAAGCGCATGGCGGCACGATCACTGCCAGGTCCGCGGGCCCCGGCCAGGGGTCCAACTTCTCCTTCACCCTCCCGGTCGGCCGAGAGCAGTCGCACAGAGGAGATGTCCTGGTGGTCGAGGACGACTCTGGATTTGCCCGCCTGTTGCAGGCAGAGCTGGGAGAGCGCGACATCACCTCCGTTTGGGCGATGGACGCGGAGACGGCGGAGCAGCTCATGATCAATAACGGGGCGCGCGCCGTCGTGCTCGACCTGCTCCTCCCTGGTTTGTCGGGCGAGGCATTTCTGCAGCGCCTACGTGAGCGCTACGGCCCGAGTATCCCGGTGGTCGTGATCACGCTCAAGGACCTGGACCTCTCCGAGAACCTTGCGTTGCAGAAGCTTGGCGTGACGGGAGTGCTCCGAAAAGGCCCGGGGATATCGGTGACAGCTGCAAACCTGATCCAAAACGCGCTGGCCGGCCAGCTCGTGGCCAGCTGATGGCCATGATCGATCTATCCCGACCCCTAACCGCCTTACCGGCGGAGGACTCCGCACGGCTCCTGCGCCTGCGCGAGCTCTTCGCCATCCATGGTCCTGACATGAGTGCGTGGCCGATGGTCCCGATGCCGGTTCTATGCAATGTATCGATCTTGTTTACAGACCTGCGCGGCTTCACCCGCCTGACTGAGCGATTCGCCCACGACCCCGCCGGCCTGATGGAAGTGCTCAACGCTCATTTGAAGAAAGTGCTCAGATCGATTTCGATTTGCGGCGGTGTCGTCGAAAAGTTCGTGGGCGACGGAGTGATGGCCACCTTTGGCGCCAGCGGAGATCACGACGACCACGTCGGCCGTGCCATGGCGGCGGCGATCGGTTTGATCGGGTCCAATGAAGCCCTCAACCGCCGGTCGGCCGCTGATTGGGGCTTTCGACTGGACGTTGGCGTCGGCATCGCCTCCGGACCCGTTGTTGTCGGGGCGGTCGGCTCGCCCGATCGCTCGGAGCTCGGCGTGCTGGGGGACGCAGTCAACGTCGCCGCAAGGCTCGTGACGCAGGCGGGGCCAGGCGAGGTGCTCATGACGGGGACCGTCTATCGGGCGATGGAGACCATGCTCCAGAGCGAGCTGACGTCGCAGTCGGCGGTCCGGGGGCGGTCAGGCCGTCTCGAGATCTACAGGATGTCCCTGCTCGGCGGCCGCGGCGACCTCGCCTGACGCACCGTCGACATGCCGGCCGGCGTGCTCCATCAGGAGCTGGGTGGCGTCGGATTCATCAGTCGGCCTGCCGATCAGGAATCCCTGGGCGGCATCGCATCCGGCGTCGACCAGAATCGCCTTGGCAGCTCGGTCTTGAAGCCCCTCGGCGACGACGCGCAGGCCGAGGTTATGCCCCAGCCCAACCGCGGATCGGACGATGGCTCCGGAGTCGGGGTCTGTCGCCAGCCCTGACACGAACGAGCGATCGATCTTGATCTCGTTGACCGGGAGGCGCATTAGATAAAGGAGTGACGAGTACCCGGTCCCAAAATCGTCGAGGGATAGCCGGATTCCCATTTCGCTCAGCCTGGCGAGCACCTTGCCCGCCGCCGCGGCCATCGCCACTCCCTCCGTGATCTCAAGGGTCAGCCTGTGCGGCGCCACGTTGGCGGACTCGAGTGCGCGAGCGACCATCTCCTCGAGCGAATGGTCCTCGATAGACCGCGGCGAAACGTTTACCGACATGGTTACATCCAGGCCTTGCGCGAGCCACTTGCGCAGCTGTGTCAGCGCGTTGTCCATCACCCACGCGGTCAGCGGATGGATGATCCCCATCTCCTCGGCCAGCGGGAGGAATCGGTCGGGCGGCAGCATGCCCTCGCGAGGATGATTCCATCGAACAAGAGCCTCCATCCCCTGGATCGCGCCGGTCGCCAGAGAAAGCTGCGGCTGGTACTGAAGCACGAGCTCGCCCTGGGGAATCGAGCGGCGCAGCTCGCCGCCGAGTCCTGAGCGGCGCAGCGTCTGCGCCTCCTGCTCGGGTGCGTAGACCGCATGGCCGCCGCCTGATCGCTTGGCCATATACATGGCCACGTCCGCGCGCCGCAGCAGCGTGGTCGGGTCGTCCCCGTGAACGGGATAAAGGGCGATGCCGATCGATGCTCCGGTCTCCACCATCTGGTCGGCGATCGCGAACGGCCCCTCCAGCGCAGCGAGGATTTTGCGCGCGGTGGCGACCACGTCGTCGGGGTGCTTGGCATCGGTG
Organism: Candidatus Dormiibacterota bacterium; assembly: GCA_036569925.1. Taxonomy (GTDB): domain Bacteria; phylum Chloroflexota; class Dormibacteria; order Dormibacterales; family Dormibacteraceae; genus Palsa-872. The sequence continues at coordinate 2,700 of DATCPU010000415.1, read as the reverse complement.
GTCAGAACCGCGAACTCATCGCCGCCAAGGCGGGCGATTGTATCGGTCGCCCTAAGCACTCCGCGCAGGCGGGCGGTGACCTCCTGGAGCAGTGTGTCCCCGCGGTCGTGGCCGAGCGCGTCGTTGATGTCCTTGAAGCGATCGAGGTCGAGAAGAAGAACTCCGAACATGTTCTGGTTTCGCCGCGCGGACAGCAACGCCTGGCGTAGGCGGTCGCCAAACAGGCTCCGGTTGGGAAGCCCGGTGAGCGCGTCGTGGAGCGCCTGGTACTCGAGAGCATCGGTGTGCGCCTTCCGCTCGGAGATATCTCGCATCGTTGCGATAAACAGATGGCGCGACCCCACCTGCATCGAGCTCACCACGAACTCCAGCGGAAACAGGCTTCCGCTCTTCCGCTTCCCCATCGACTCGTGGGCGGCGCTGATCGGGATGTCCTGGGTCAGCCGATGCTGCAGGTAGTTGGTGAACCCGCTGCGATGCGTGGTGGCGATGAGGATCTCCGCCGGCTGTCCCACCAACTCATGCTCCTCGTAGCCGAAAAGCTTCACCACCGCCGGGTTGGCCGATTCGATGACTCCGGCGTGGTCGATGGTCGCCAGCCCGTCCGACACGTTGTCGAGCACGGACCTCATCCGCTTCTCGCTGTCCTGAAGCGCAACCTCCGCGCGCTTGCGCTCCACGAACTCGCCGGTCTGGGAGCCGACGTCGTTCATGACGGCGACCAGGCCTTCGTCGAGCTCGCGCGCGGCCCAGGTGTAGAGGGAGATCATGCCCACGACACGCCGTCCGCTGCGCACAGGAAAGCCGGCAATTCCGTGCAGGCCTGCCGCCACAGCGGCTGCGGCCCGTGCCGAGCCATCTGCGGCCAGATCGGCCACAGACATCGGCGCTCCAGCTTCCCAGACTCTGCCGGGCAGGCCTTCCCCACGCTTGTAGGTCACCTCGGACGCGGTGGCTTCGTACGCAGAGGTGTCGCGTCCCGGCCGCTTCCACGCAGCGATGAAATGCATGGCCTCGCGGCTGGCGTCGACCTCCCAATACTCGGCCAGCTCCCAGTCAAGGGCCATGCACAGGCCCTCGAGAACGTTTGGCGCTGCCGCCTCCCAGCCCGGCGAGGTGACCAGTGCATGGGTGACGGCAAACCGGGCGGCCTGGAGCACCTCGTTTCGCTTGCGATCGCCGATGTCGACAGCCACTGTCTGGAAGTGGAGCGGTTTGCCTCCTTCGTCTCTGACCACGCGGGCGTTGACATCGGCCCACAACGATTGGCCGTCTCGTCGAATGAATCGCACGTCGAAGCGAAAGCCGGGCGCCTCGCCCGCCATAACCTGACGCCACGCATCCTGCGTCTTCGCCACGTCGTCAGGATGTGTGACGTCGAAAAGCGACATGCTCCGCAGCTCGCCCTCGGTGTATCCAAGCCAGTCGTAAAAGGCCGGGTTGACCGAGAAGATGTGCCCGTCGAGCCCGGCAAAAGCCATCGCCGCCTGCGCCTGCTCGAACAGCGTACGGAAGCGCCTCTCGCTGTCACGCTCGGCGACTTCCGAGCGGTGGCGGTCCGTGATGTCGTGGACGAGACCGATGAGGCGATGATTGCCCTCAGCGCTCAAGGAGCGCACTGCCGTTTCCACCTGGATGCGACGCCCCTCCTTGGTGATGAGGGCCGACTCATACCGGAAGGGCACGACTCCACCCTGGAACTGCATCGCGAGCTGCTCGTTGAGATGCTGCTGCTCCGCGGCGGGCGCGAGCTCAATCAGCGAACCGAATGCGGCGAGCTCGTCCGACGTGTACCCGGTCAGCGCCTGGTAGGCGGCGTTCCCCGCAACGAACCTGCCGCCCTCGGTGATGACCACGCCCTCACCGATGTCGCTGATCGCGTTGAGCAGGGATGCCTGGCGTTCCGACTGCATGGTGAGGTTGCGGGCGACGACGTGGTGGGTGATGTAAGCCAGCAAAGCGAGGCCGATGAAGACGAGTGCCCAGCTGACGACCTCCAGCGCCGGCAGATGGAGCATGACCAGAGCGTCCGCCCACAACGCCGCCAACCCCAGGCCGGCCATGCCGATCACGTATAGAAAGTGGCGCGTCAGGAAGCCGAGATCGAAGTAGAGAAGCATCGTCGCGAACAACGCTGCCGACAGCGGCATCAGGTCGTTGCCGAGCCACGGCGCGGCGACTCCAAGCGTGGCGACGGCCAGCAGGACGTTGACCGCCATCAGGCCGACCTGCACCGCGAAACGGCCGGAGAACCTTGACGCCCTGATCGCCACCGCGATCGCGCCATAGGCCACACCAAAGGCAATCAGAACGCCTTCCTCCTGGAGGATGACCCTGGGCAGGTTGGCCTCCCACAGGCGGAGCGCGACGGCCCCGATGATGACCGCGGCGGCGAGGCTGGTGATCAGCGGAAGCCGCCACGACGTGAGGAACGCCGGCCTCCGAGGCTCGGCGGTCCCTGACGAAGACCCGCTGAACAGCGAGTCGGCGCCGGCCGGTTGGGACAGGATCAAATCGCTCGCCAAACCACGACCACGATAGCTGTCAACGCTCAGGCCCGGCGCTTCCGGCGCAGCGGGCTATCGACTCTCCGGGGCTGGCTGGCGGGCTACTTGGCCTTGGAGCGCTGCGGGACGGACCGCTTCAGGGGCGCCCTTCGACCCGCGTGGGCCGGCAGGGGCTGGCTCGCCCGGGCGGCTT
>DATCPU010000414.1:0-2906 GCA_036569925.1 Candidatus Dormiibacterota bacterium | reverse complement strand
GGCTAAGGGAGCAGCTGACTACCGGGCGCTAGCCACCTGCCGGGGTGCCGCCGCCTGGAAGGTTGCCGCCGCCGAATCCGCGGCCGCCGCCACCCGTGGTGCAAGTGCCGGATGGCCCTGCAGGTGTGATCGTCACCGATGTCGCCTGCACGTTGCCGGCACTGTCCTTGCCGCCATTGGCCCGAAGGCACTGGCCGTCCTGGAGCGCGGCCACCGTCACGTCCGCGGTGTCGGTGATCGTCGCCGCTGAAGCCACAGAGAAGGTTTGGCTGGCGCCCGCAGCGGTCTTGACGGTGATCGATGGCCCGCTCACCGCTGTTACCTCACCCGTGACGAACGCCAGGTTCGCCTGACCGCTGGGGGTGGGGCGTGGTGTTGCGTTGGCCGGTGGGCTGAATGCGCCTGGATTCGTTCCCGGCCCGAAACCTGGGATCGCGCAACCGGCCGCCACCTTCGGCGAGATTCGCACGTTGGTGGCGGTGACGGCTCCTGACGCCGGGTCCTTTTGCCCGTTGGCGAGAACGCAGGTTCCCTTGATGATGTCGGCCAGCGTGGCGATCGACGTCTTGGTGTAAGTCGTGGTCGCTGTGACCGTCACAGTGGTGTCTCCGTTCGGTCCGGTCAGGATCAACGTCTGACCGTTGATCTGAACCAGCTGCCCTGATGCGCCGTTGCGAAGCGCGTTCGCGCCGGAAGGACTGGGCGATGTCTTCGCCGCCGATGCCGGGCTGCCGCACGCGGCGAGCGCGAAGGCGGCCAAAGCGACCAGAGGGAGGAAGCGATTCATGGACGTGTCTCCTTCACTGCGCGCGAAGCGCCTCGATCGGCGCCAGCCTTGCGGCCCTCAGCGCTGGATAAACCCCAAATACGAGTCCGACGGCGACCGCAACGGCGACCGCAATCAGTACGGGCAGTGGCGTGATGGTGACGGCGATGTTGGCGGTGCGGGGGACGATGTAGCCGGCTGCCAGCCCGGTTCCAACTCCCAGCAAACCTCCCACCGCGGTGAGCACACCTGCCTCGATCACGAACTGCCTGAAGAGATCGCCGGGCGTGGCGCCGAGCGCTTTGCGCAGGCCGATCTCGCCAGTCCGCTCGGTGACGGACACCAACATGATGTTCATCACGCCAATGCCGCCGACCAACAGGGAGATGGCGGCCACGCTGGCGAGCAGGATCGTGAGGGTCTGCGTCACCGCCTGGGCCGTGCTCAGCACCTGCGTCGAGGACGTGATCGAGTAATCCGCCTGCGCCGCGTCGGTGATGTGGTGGGTCTGAAGCAGGACCTGGTTGGCCTCGATGTAGGCAGAACCCAGGGTGGACTGGCTCGTGGCGCTGAGCAGGATTCGCTGCACCGAGCCCAAGCCGCCGAACAGCTCGCCCTGAGCGGTGGTGATCGGGACGACGGCGAGGTCGTCCTGGTTGCCAAAGCCTTGGCTCCCGGCGCTGGCGAGAATTCCGATCACCTGGTAGGGGATTTGCTTCACGGTGATGAGATCGCCCACCGAGGCTCCCAGGTTGGAAGCGGTGGTCGCCCCGAGCACGATCACATGCGCTTCCGAGCTCACGTCAGAGGCGGTGATGAAGGAGCCCGTGCCGATGTCGCGCGAGTTGGCGATCAGCCAGTCTGCCGTGCTGCCGGACACCGTCGTGCTCCAGTTGCTCGACGTGCTCACCAGCGACTCCCGGCCCTGGCTTACCGGTGCCACTGCCGCCACGTCCGGCGCGTTCTGGTGGTCGAGCAAACCCTCGACGTCGGACATCGTCAACGTATTGGCGCTCCCGCCCCCGCCGAAGACCCCGCCCGCAACCGTGCTTCCTGGCGAGATCGTCAGGAGATTGGTGCCTAGCGATGAGATGCGCGCTGTGACGCTGTCCGATGAAGCCTGGCCGATGCCGACGGTAGAGATCACAGCGGCGACGCCGAAGAGAATGCCCAGGGTCGTGAGCACGGATCGCAGGCGATGTCCGAGCAGGCTCCGCAAGCCTGTCTCGATCGTGTGCAGCGTGCTCATGCCGCCACACCATGGACCAGCCGTCCGTCACGCATGACCACCGTGCGTTGTGCCACCGGCGCCACCTCGGGGTCGTGCGTGATGATCACGATGGTGCGGCCCTGCTGGTTCAGGTCCCGAAGGATCGCCAGCACGTCGCGGCTGGCAGCGGTGTCCAGGTTGCCTGTCGGCTCGTCGGCGAGGATCAGGTCAGGGTCGGTAACCAGGGCACGGGCGATCGCGACCCTCTGCTGCTGGCCGCCTGACAGCTGTGTCGGACGGTGGTCGACACGGTTGGCGAGCCCGACCTGGTCGAGCGCCCGGAGGGCGAGAGCTCGCCGGTCCCGCTCACCTCTATATAGAAGAGGGAGCTCGACGTTTCGCCATGCCGACAGCCTCGGCAGCAGCTGGAACTGCTGAAAGACAAATCCAATCCTGCGGTTGCGGACATGCGCAAGCTGGGTCTCGTTGAGCCGGCTCACGTCCTCGCCCCCAAACCGGTACCGGCCTGAGGTCGGGGTGTCGAGGCAGCCAAGGATATTCATCAGCGTCGACTTGCCAGAACCCGAGGGGCCCATGACGGCGAGCAGCTCACCGGCTGCGACGTCGAGCGAGAAGTGGTCGAGCGCGACGACGGCGGCATCGCCAGACCCGTAAACCTTGGTGATCGACTCGAGACGGATGAGCTCGTCGGCTTGTACTTCGATCACCCGCCGCCTCGAGTGAAGTTGCCGCCCCCTCCCCGAGCGCCGCCGCCCCCGAGGACGGTGCCGGCGCCACCGCTGCTCGGCACCGAGCTGGTGACCACCGCGATCACCACCGTCTGGTTTAGCTGAAGGCCGGACAGGATCTCGGTCCGAAGCGGATCCGAGGCTCCCACCTGCACGGAAACCGATTGCGGCGAGCCGTTGA
>DATCPU010000413.1:0-7719 GCA_036569925.1 Candidatus Dormiibacterota bacterium | reverse complement strand
CTCATTGGTCGCGCCTGCTCTCACCCTCGTCGCGGCCGCGGCCGCATTCGCGTGGACCCTACACGCCGACCTTCAGCGCCTCTACGGCATGACCAGCTCGGCCTGGGATCTCGCCTACGACCAGCAGGTCATCTGGAACGTCTCGATCGGCGAGGGCTTCTACAGCAGCTTCGCGCGCGCCAACTTCCTGGGCATCCACTTCGAGCTCATCTTCGTCGTGCTCGCTGCTGTCGAGAAAATCTGGGCCAGCCCGGTCGTCCTGCTCGCCTTCTCCTCCGCGGGCCTCGCGGCGACCGCGCCCGCCGCATATCTCTTCTTTAGGGCGATCCTCCCAGCCGATCGCGCCGAGTCAAGTTGGCTGGCGCTGGCGCTGGCGCTCCCCATCCCTTTCTGGGCGGCGATCCAGGAAGCCGCTCGCGACTTCTTCCACCCCGAGAACATGGCCCTCGCCATGGCCCTGCTCGCGGCGTGGGCAGGCATACGCGGCCATCGCAAGACGATGTGGCTCCTGTGCGTGCTCATCCTCACGTGCAAGGAGGACCAGGTCTACACGGTCGGCGTGATCTGCCTGCTCATGGCCGCGCATGGGTCGCCGAAGATCCAGAGGCATTGGCGGTTCATCGTTTACCTTGCGGGCTTCTGGTTTCTCATCGGCACCGGGATCGTGCAGCAGCACTTCCGCAATGGCGGCTACACCGACTTCGTCTACTACGCATGGCTCTTCCTGCATCCCTCAATGGGCGCTGTGCTGGCGGCGATCTTCAACCCGCGCGCGCTGCTGGTGGTCGCCGCCATCATCGCCAGCATGGGCGGCCTGCCCCTGCTCGCCCCGCGCTGGCTCCTGCTCGTCATCCCTCCATACCTGGCGGACGTCTTGAGCAGCCACAACCCGCAGAACGTCCTCGATCTCCACTACGCGCTGCTGCTGCTGTTTCCGCTGATGATCGCGGGAGGGGTCGGCGCCCGAATTCTCCTCAAAAACACCACGTTCAAGCCCGCTTACGCACTGTTGATGGTCGTGCCGGCCCTGCTGCTCGCATGGGGCACCGGCCGTCTCCCTCCCGCCCTGGACGCCAATCCCGCTCTGTATTCGCCTGCCGACACGCTCGCCGAGCTGAGGGCGGCGACGGCGATGATCCCCGCAAACGCCCCGGTCTCGGCGGACGACGGCCTTGCAGTTTGGCTGGCCAACCGCCACCAGATCAACGACTTCCCCGACAAGCTCGACCCCACCTGCTACGTGGTGATCGACCACCAGCCCTACATCAGCGGCCCCACCAACCCCGCCCAGCGCCTGGCGGTCCTCGACCAGCTTGCCGGCACCGGCCGGCACGTCCTGTTCGACGACGGCCGGTTCCAGGTCTGGAGCCCAGCCACAGGCTAATCGAGGCGACGCTTTCGTACTCTTAGGGGTCCAGTGGCGGTGAAGGTTTCGGTCCACGAGCGCCTCGATCGGCTGTTCAAGCAGCGGATCGTGATCTTCGACGGATCCATGGGGGTCATGCTGCAGAAGCGCGGCCTCTCGGACGCCGAGTTCCGCGGCGAGCGCTTCAAGGACCACCCCAAGGCGCTGCGCAACAACAGCGACGTGCTCTGCCTCTCGCAACCGGAGATGGTGACCAGGGTCCACCTCGACTACCTCGAAGCGGGCGCCGACATCATCACCACCAACACGTTCACCGCGACAGCCGTCTCCCAGGCCGACTACGGCCTGGCGGACCTCGCCTATGAGATGAACCTCGAGGGCGCCAGACTCGCCCGCAAGGCGGCCGACACCTACGAGAACCGCTTTGTCGCCGGCTCGCTAGGCCCGACGAACGTGACGCTCTCGCTCTCGCCCAAGGTCGACGATCCGTCCTACCGCGACGTCACCTTCGACGAGCTGAGGCGCGGCTATGCAGAAGCCGCGGCTGCGCTGAAGGAGGGCGGCGCCGACCTGCTCCTGATCGAGACCATCTTCGACACGCTCAACGGCAAGGCCGCGATCGCCGCCGTCAAGGAGGTGGCGCCGGAGCTCCCACTCTTCGTGTCGGTCACCATCGTGGATCGGAGCGGGCGCAACCTGTCGGGCCAGACGGTCGAGGCGTTCTGGACTTCGGTCGAGCACGCGGAGCCCTTTGCCGCCGGCGTCAACTGCTCGCTCGGCGCCACCGAGATGCGCCCTTATATCGCCGACCTGTCGCGGGTCGCCCCTGTCTACGTCATCTGCTACCCGAACGCCGGGCTGCCCAACGCCTTCGGCGGGTACGACGAGCAACCACCGATGACCAGCCGCCTGCTGAAAGAGTTCGCCGAGAGCGGTTTCCTGAATGCCGCCGGCGGGTGCTGCGGCACGGGGCCGGAGCACGTGAGGCAGATCCGCGAGGCCGTGGAGAACATCCCGCCGCGACACGTGCCCAAACGGGAATCGCGCACCAGGTTCAGCGGCCTCGAGCCTTTCGAGATCGGCCCCGACACCAACTTCGTCCTGGTGGGAGAGCGCACCAACGTGACCGGGTCGGCGCGATTCCGCCGCCTCATCGAGTCGGGCGACTACACGGGCGCGGTGGCCGTGGCGCTGGACCAGGTGCGCGGCGGCGCCAATCTCATCGACGTGAACATGGACGCCGACCTCCTCGACTCAGAGGACGCGATGACCCGATTCCTCAACCTCATCGCCACGGAGCCCGAGATCGCACGAGTGCCGATCATGGTCGACAGCTCCAAGTGGACTGTCCTCGAGGCGGGCCTGAAATGCGTTCAGGGCAAGGGCGTCTGCAACTCGATCAGCCTCAAGGGCGGCGAGGCGGCTTTTCTGGAACAGGCCCGGAAGGTCAGGGCTTACGGAGCCGCCGCCGTGGTCATGGCGTTCGACGAGGTGGGCCAAGCTGACACCTTCGAGCGCAAGGTCGAGATCTCCAGCCGCGCCTACAAGCTGCTCACTGAGAAGGCGGGCTTCCACGCCGAGGACATCATTTTCGACCCCAACATCCTGCCCATTGCGACCGGCATCGAAGAGCACTCGGGCTACGCGAAGGCGTTCATCGATGCGACCAGGGAAATCAAGAAGAGGTTTCCCGGGGTGCGCGTCTCGGGCGGCGTGTCCAACCTCTCCTTCTCTTTCCGCGGCAACGACCGCGTGCGGGAGGCGATCCACTCGGCCTTCCTCTATCACGCGATCAAAGCCGGACTGGACATGGGCATCGTCAACGCCGGCCAGCTCGCCGTTTACGAAGACATCCCCAAGGACCTGCTCGAGCTGGTCGAGGACATCATCTTCGACCGCCGGCCGGACGCCACCGAGCGACTGGTCGAGTTCGCCAAGAACGTCAGCGGCGCCGGCGCCAAGCGTGAGGTCGACCTCACCTGGCGCGAGGGCACGGTGGACGAGCGCCTCGCGTACGCCGTGCTGCATGGCGAGGTCGAGTTCATCGAGGCCGACGCCGAGGAGGCGCGCCAGAAGTTCGGCGCGGGCTTGCTCGTGATCGAGGGTCCCCTGATGGACGGGATGAAGGTCGTCGGCGACCTGTTCGGCGCCGGCAAGATGTTCCTCCCGCAGGTGGTCAAGAGCGCGCGGGCGATGAAGCGCGCTGTCGCCTACCTCGAGCCCTTCATGCAGGCGGAGAAGAAGGCGTCGGGAAGCGTGAGCGTTCGCGGCAAGCTGGTAACCGCCACGGTCAAGGGCGATGTCCATGACATCGGCAAGAACATCGTGGGCGTGGTGCTGGGCTGCAACAACTACGAGGTCGTCGACCTGGGCGTCATGGTGCCCGCAGACAAGATCCTCGATAAGGCGATCGAGCTCAACGCCGACGCCATCGGCCTGTCCGGGTTGATCACGCCGTCGCTTGACGAGATGGTCGACGTCGCCAAGGAGATGACACGGCGCGGCTTCACGATGCCGCTGCTGATCGGCGGCGCGACTACGTCCAAGCAGCACACTGCGGTGCGCATCGCGCCGGCCTACACGGGTCCGACAGTTCATGTGCTCGACGCCTCGCGCGTGATCGGAGTCGTGTCGGACCTGTTTGACAAGGAGCGCCGTGCAGTCTTCGACAAGGCCAACCGCACGCTGCAGGACAAGCTTCGCGCGCAGCACACCACGGCGAAGAGGGCGCTGCTGCCGCTCGACGAAGCCCGCGACAAGCGCTGGGCGCTTGGCTTCAATGACCTCCCGAAACCGCCGTTCACAGGCACCAGGGTCATCGAGCCCACCCTGTCGGAGCTCCGCGATTTCATCGACTGGACCTTCTTCTTCCACGCCTGGGAGCTGAAGGGCAAGTTCCCGGCGATCCTCGAGAGCCCATCGCATGGGGCCGCTGCGCGCGAGCTGTTCGGCCACGCCAAAGAGCTGCTGGACGAGATCGAGGCCAAGCAGTGGCTTCGCGCGAAGGGCGTCTACGGATTCTGGGGGGCGCGCGCAGACGGCGACGACATCTTGCTCGAAAACGGCGTACGCCTCCCGATGCTGCGCCAGCAGGTCGACCACGGCGACGAGAAGCCGTACCTGTCGCTGGCCGACTTCGTCGCCGATGGCGGGGACCACATCGGCGCCTTTGCGGTGACCGCCGGCCTGGGCGCGGACGAGCTGTCGGAACGGTTTGCGGCCGAGCACGACGATTACCGCTCGATCATGGCCAAGGCGCTGGCGGACCGCCTGGCCGAGGCGTTCGCCGAATACCTCCACCACGTCGTGAGGCGCGGCTGGTACGAGACAGGCTCGGTGCTGTCGCGTGAGGACATCATCGGAGAGAAATACAGGGGCATCAGGCCCGCGTACGGCTACCCCGCGTGCCCGGACCACTCCGAGAAGTTCAAGCTGTTCGACCTGCTCGACGCACGCTCCATCGGGATGGAGCTGACCGAATCAGGCGCGATGACGCCCACCGCGGCGGTGGCGGGCCTGTACTTCGCGCACCCGAAATCGAAGTACTTCATGGTCGGCAAGGTGGGCAAGGACCAGGTCGAGGACTACGCCAAGCGCAAAGCGATGCCGCTGGTCGAGGCCGAACGATGGTTGCGCCCGATCCTGGGATACGAGGAAGAAGCCTAAAGGCGAGCGTCCCGGATCGCCTCCCACACCCTCATCGGGTGCAGCGGCATATCGATGTGCCGCACGCCAAGGTATGAAACCGCGTCGATCACGGCGTTCTGCACCGCCGGCGTCGAGCCGATGGTCCCCGACTCGCCGATCCCTTTCGCACCCAGGGAATTGAGCGGCGTGGGGGTCTCCATGGAAACGGTCTCGACCTGCGGGATCTCGCCGATCGTCGGGATCACGTAGTCGATGAGGCTCGTGGTCAGCGGGTTGCCCTCGGCGTCGTAGACGAACTCTTCGTAAAGAGCCTGCGCGACTCCCTGCGCCACCCCGCCATGGATCTGCCCGTCGACCAGCATCTGGTTGAGCACCGTCCCGCAATCGTCGACCGCGATGTGGCGCACGAGCTGCGCGTGTCCTGTTTCCACATCCACCTCGACGACCGCGACGTGGCACCCGAACGGAAACGTCTGATCGTCCTGCTCGAAATCGACAGCCGCAACAAGAGTCGCCTCCGCCGCCAGCTCCGCCCAGCCCAACGCAGTTGCGGGGACGCCGGTGACGCCGAAGCGACCGTCGTGGGTGCGCACGATGTCCGCGGGGCTCGCCTCGAGTCGCCGGGCCGCCTCGTCCTTCGCTTTTTCGATCAGCGCGATGCACGCACCGCGCACCGCACTGCCACCCAGCTGCAGCGAGCGCGATCCTGACGTTCCGGATCCCCTGGCCACAGCCTCGGTGTCGGACTGCACGACGCGAATCTTGTCGATCGCGACCCCGAGCGCTCGTGAAGCCAGCTGCGCGTAGGCGGTCTCGTGCCCTTGCCCGCTCGCCGTGGTACCAACGGCGATGACGATCGAGCCGTCCGGCTCGACGCGCGCTTCACCGAACTCGGTCGTGTTGAGCACCGCCGTCATCTCGACGTACGAGCACAGCCCGATGCCGATCTGCAGCCGGTCGCTACGCTCTCGCCGCTGCCGCTGCTCGCGTCGCAGCTCTTCATAGCCGGCAGCCGCGAGCGCAAGGTCGAGGGCTTTCGCGTAATCGCCCGTGTCATAAGTCAGGCCGGTGGCCGTCGTGTAGGGAAAAGGTCCGCTGATCAGATTGCGACGCCGCAGCTCCGCCGGGTCGATGTTCAGCTCCATCGCCAGCAGGTCCATCGCGCGCTCGATCAGCGCGATCGCCTCCGGACGTCCGGCGCCACGATAAGCGGACATTACGGCGGTGTTCGTGTAGACACAGCTCCCCTGCCATCGAATGCGAGGGATGGCATAACAACCCGAGGCCAGGAGGGCGGTGAGGACGAGCTGCGGCGGCGCCAACCCCGCATAAGCGCCGGCATCCGCCACCACGCGAGCCTCGAGACCGACCAGCCTGCCATCGGCGTTGGCACCCAGCGCGACGTCCTGCACGTGGCCGCGTCCGTGCGTCATCGCAACCATGTTTTCCGTTCGGAATTCGAACCAGCGCACCGGCCGATCGAGCTTCTTGGCGATCGCCGCGATCACGCTCTGCTCTGGATAGGTCATGAGCTTGCCGCCGAAAGCGCCACCAACGTCGCCGGCGATCACACGGACGCTCGCCTCGGGCAGACCGAGCGAATCGGCGACTGCTCCACGCACGCCGAAAGGGACCTGGGTCGAGGTCCACATGCGGATGCCACCCTCCCCATCCGGCTCCGCCACCACGGCATTGGCCTCGATGGGAACCACTGCGAGTCGCTGATTGACGAACCGCGACCTCACGACCACGTCAGCGCCTTCAAGGGCGCCCTCTTCGCCCAGGTCGAAATCAAATGCGAGGTTGTCCCCCTTGTCTGGGTGCACGAGCATCGCGCCCGCCTCCAGGGCACGCGTGGTGTCGACGAGTGCGGGCAGGATTTCGTAATCGACTATTACCGCGGCTGCCGCATCGACAGCGACATCGCGCGTTTCCGCCACCGCCACTGCGAAGGCATCCCCGACGAACTTGACTTCCTCCGCGCAAAGGCGCGGCCGCGGCGTCTCCGACTCGAATGTCAGATCGATCGCTTGAAAAACCGCTACGACTCCCGGCAGCTTCAAGGCATCTGCGACATCGACCGATTTGATGCGCGCATGCGCGTGCGGCGAGCGCACGAACACCGCGTGCAGTGAGCCTGACGGCTGAACGTCGTCGGTGTATTTGCCGGCACCGGTGACCAATCGCGGATCCTCGCGCCTTTTGACCACTCCATGCAGCGCCGAGCTCACCGCCATGGCGCGAAATATAGGGCGCCCCTGATACTTCAACGCAGATGTCTGACCGCGGAACGCGATGGGGAGTGCTGCCGTCCTACTGGAGCTACCAGGGGCAGCTCACCGAAACGTCGCCCGAAACCGAGGCGGCACTCCTCGCAGCGATGGGCGCGATCGGCGAGAACCCACCGCACGCGCGGCGCCTGAAGGTCCCACCCGACCCATGCGCGATCGCACCCAACCGAGCGTGGGGATGGGCGGTCCAGCTTTACGCAGCGCGGTCGCGTGACAGCTGGGGCATCGGCGATATGGCCGATCTGCGCCGCCTCGCAAAGTGGTCGAGAAAGCAGGGCGCCGAGGTCCTGCTGCTCAATCCACTTGGCGCGCAAACACCCATCCTTCCCTACGAAGCGTCTCCCTACTACGCGTCGTCGCGCCGTTTCCGCAACACCATGTACCTGCGCATCGAAGAGATCGAGGGTGCGGAGC
>DATCPU010000412.1:0-1848 GCA_036569925.1 Candidatus Dormiibacterota bacterium | reverse complement strand
CGACAACAGCCGCGTGGCGATCACCAAGATCACCGGCAGCCGAGAGCGCCAGCTCACGAGCGAGTTCCTACGGCTCGAGAGCCACTATCTGTTCCAATCGCACTTCTGTCTTGTGCGGAGGGCCAATGAGAAGGGGAAGGTCGAAGGCCTGGTCGGCTTCACGCGCCGCAACTTCCTCGTGCCTGTGCCACGAGTTGACTCGCTGCAGGAACTGAACGAAGAGTGGCTCAAGCGGTGTGATCGAGACCTCGACCGGACGCTACGCGGCAAGACGGGATCCAAGCGCGACCTGCTCGCCCAGGATCGCGAGGCGATGCTCGACCTGCCGCAGCAGCCGTTTGACGCGCGCCGCATCACCCAGGTCACGGCCGATTCGCTGTCGCTGGTGAAGTTCGATACGAACCGCTACAGCGTCCCGGTAAAACACGCGCACCGGCCGATCACGATCGTGGCGACGGTGGACGAGGTCCGGCTCCTGGATGGCGACCAGCTCGTCGCCCGCCACGAACGCTTGTGGAAGCGGGAGCAGGATCTGTTCAATCCGATCCACTATCTGGCGCTGTTGGAGAAGAAGCCGGGCGGCTTCGATCATGCCAAGCCGTTCGAACAATGGCATCTGCCGGAGTGCTTTCAGACCTTACGCCGGCTGTTGGAGACGGGGCCCAGCGGCCTCGGGACGCGAGAATTCATCCGCGTCCTGTTGCTCCTGGAATCCTGCTCCCTCGAGCAGCTCGCAGACGCCATCGAGTACGCCCTCGACATCGGCGTCCACGACGGCGACTCGATTCGCGTGATCGTCGAGCACCGCCGCGAGGCGCCCGTGGCCCTCTTCTCGCTCGACGGCCGGCCCCACTTGAGGCTGGTTGAAGTTGGCCGGACCGACGTCTCAGCCTACCAGGCCCTGCTCACGGAGGACGCACGATGACCAAGACCGAAACGAAGAGCACTGTGTTGCTGAAGCACCACCTGAAGCAACTCAAGTTGCCGACGATGCACAGCGAGTGCGAGAAGACGGCTCTGCGGGCCGCCAAGGAGAATCTCGATCATCTGGCGTACCTGCTCGCGCTGTGCGAGCTGGAACTGGTCGACCGTGAGCGGCGAGCCGCCGAAAGGCGGTTGAAGGCGGCCCGCTTCCCGACGACCAAGACCCTCGACGAGTTCGACTTCGACGTCCAGCCGTCGGTCAATAAGCGGCTCGTCTTGGAACTGGCCAAGGGAGACTGGATCGACCAGCGGGAGAATCTGCTGCTGGTCGGAGCCAGCGGAACGGGCAAGACGCATCTCGCCACGGCACTGGCGCTGGCCGCCTGCCTGCAGGGCCGCAAAGTGCGATTCTTTCGCGTGACGGAGTTGATTGCCCTGATGCTGGAAGCCCGTGACGACAAGCAGTTGTTGAAGTTCCGATCGCAATTGGCGAAGCTGGACCTCGTGGTTCTGGACGAACTGGGCTACGTGCCGGCTAGCAAGGCGGGCGCTGAACTGTTGTTCGACGTGATCGGCACGGCCTACGAACGGCATAGTCTGATCGTCACCACCAACCTGCCGTTCGAGAACTGGACCGAGGTCTTGGGCAGCGAGCGGCTCACCGGCGCGGCGCTGGATCGCCTCACCCACCGCTGTCATATCCTCGAAACGAAAGGCGAAAGCTATCGGCTCAAGGACGCCCGTCGGCGGCGTCGATCTAACGACAAGCAGTAACCGTCAATGGCCATAGCGGGAGGGGCCTGGAGCATTCCCGCAATCACCTAGCGCTACGGAATTCGGGTGCCAGGCGCTACGTTTTTGAAATGGCGATCACAGCTAACAACTAGCCGGACTATCATGCAGTATAGCGGCTGGGCGGCATAC
>DATCPU010000411.1:0-1612 GCA_036569925.1 Candidatus Dormiibacterota bacterium | reverse complement strand
CCGGTCGCCTGTTCGCCGTCGTTCGCCCAAGTTCGCCCTAACTGCTGTCATCTATGAAGGACAGTCGCGTGTCAAGGGGCAGGACCATCTCGACCCAGGGGAAGGTAAGGGCGGTCGTCCCGGCGCCATGCCGATGCGGTGGTTGTAGACCGAGTCATCTATTCGAGCGGGGAGCTCATGGTGTGATTCGGGCCAGGCGGCTCAATCAAACTAGCGGCCGTCAACGGAGGCCATGACAGCAAGCGAGCGCGCCTCGACCGTAGTGGTTGGGTTGACCGGGTAGCTCCGGCAGCCGTTCTCGCTGCGGAGGGCGTAGTAGGCGAGAGTGAGCAGCCGGCGGGCGACGGCGACCCGGGCGATCTTGTTGCCCCGCCGGCCGGCGATGCGGACGAAGAAGTCACGCAGCTCGGGGTCCCGAAGTGCATGGATGGCCGCCTCGACCATCACCCAGCGCAGCCAGCGCGAGCCCTGCTTGGAGATATGGCCGCGGCGCACATGATCGGCGCTGGAGTGCTCATTGGGAGTCAGCCCCGCCCAGGAGCAGAGGTGGTCGGGAGACGGGAAGCGGGAGACATCCCAGACCTCGGCCACGATGGTGGCGGCGATGGTAATCCCGATGCCCGGGATAGGCAGCAGGCGCTCGAGTCGATGGTCTTGGCCGAAGAGCGCCTTCAGCTGCTCGTCGGCCACAGCCACCTCCTCGGTGAGTTCCTCGATGACGCGCAGACAAGCCTCGACCCGCTGCTGGGAGACCGCCGGCAGTCGAAGTTCGGAGAGCAATCGACGACCGGCGGCTCCAAACAGATCGGTCATCTCAACTTCCACCCCGTGCTCGCCGAGGACGGCGTGAATCTGATTCTTGAGCTTGGTCCGGATCCGGACCAGGCCGGCCCGCATCCGAACGAAGCGGCGTGCCTCACGCGCCGGTAAGGGCGCCAGCCAAGCTTCGGGCAGCAGGTTCGTCCGTAGTAGGTGGGCCAGGGTCTTGGCGTCGACCGAGTCGTTCTTGACCCGAGCCGAGGAGATGGCCTTGGTCGCCAGCGGGTGCGCCATGTGGGTCGGGATGCCGGCTTCGGCAAGCATGTCCGCCAGCCAGCCCCAGCCGAAGGTGGCCTCGAAGACCACCTCGACCGGCTCCTCCCCGGCGTCTCCGATGGCTTTGAACAACTCGTCCGGGCGAGTCGCCACCCGGCGGTTGAACAGCAGCTCGCCATTCCCGTCGAGGGCTGCGACCTGCGAGCGCTTGCGGTGGAGGTCGATACCGATGTACACCATGTCCAAGGGCCTCCTTCCTGTCGGTTGCGTGATCGCGGGCGAGCCCTAGTCTCAGCCTCTAACCACGGGAGCGGAGGCCCGCTCCTTCATCGCATCAAACTGCTGTCAGCGAGGGTATGCTGGCATACCATGAAGCGGACGACGGTTAAGCTCCCGGACGAGCTCGACGCGAGGCTCCGCCACGAAGCCGAGAGGCGCGGAATGACGGTATCGGAGCTGACCCGCCAGGCTATCGAGACCCACCTGGTCGAGGGTGGAAGGCGCCGTCTCGGCGCCGCCGGTCGGAGTGGCCGGAGCGAGGTCTCGCATCGGATCGAGGAGATTCTAAGGTCAGAGT
>DATCPU010000410.1:0-4324 GCA_036569925.1 Candidatus Dormiibacterota bacterium | reverse complement strand
TGTCGATGCGCTCTTGCCGATCGTGAGGATGTTCTTCTCGAACATCCCGCGCAGCTTGTTGGCCTGCCGGTCGTATGCATCGGGGTCTGACCAGCTGGTCCTCGGGTCCAAGACCTCATGAGGCACGTCAGGCACGTGGTCGGGAATCGACAGGCCGAACACCGGATCGACGTGGGACGGCATGCCGTGCAACCTGCCCTGCACCACCGCACGCACGATGGCCCGGGTGTGCGCGATCGACATCCGTTGTCCAACACCATATGGGCCGCCAACCCAGCCCGTGTTCAGCATCCAGACCTCGGCGTGATGCCGGTTGACCCTTTCGATCAGCATGTCCGCATACCGCTCGGGAGGCAGCACGAGGAACGGGGCTGCGAAGCACGTGCTGAAGATCGGCTCCGGCTCGGTCACGCCGCGCTCAGTGCCGGCGACTTTGGCCGTGTAGCCCGACAGGAAATAGTGGCGGATCTGTTTCTCATCGAGACGCGCCACCGGTGGCAAAACGCCGTACGCGTCAGCCGATAGAAAAATGACGTTGCTCGGGTGCTTGCCGGTCCCCGACAGGACCGCGTTCGGCATCAGGTCAACTGGGTAAGCGGCCCTTGTGTTCTCCGTGAGCTTCTCGGAGTCGTAATCCGGGACGCGCGTCCGCGGGTCGTAGACGACGTTCTCCAGGATCGTGCCGAAGTGCTCGGTGGCCGCGTAGATCTCAGGCTCGGACTCCTTGTGGATCCTGATCGTCTTGGCGTAGCAACCGCCTTCGAAGTTGAACACGCCTGAGTCGCTCCACCCGTGCTCGTCGTCGCCGATCAGGCGCCGCGACGGGTCGGCGGAAAGGGTCGTCTTTCCTGTGCCGCTCAGGCCGAAGAACAGCGCCACGTCAGAGCCACCGCTGCTGACGTTCGCGGAGCAGTGCATCGGAAACACGCCCTGTGCCGGCAGAAAGTAGTTGAGGGCGGTGAATACCGACTTCTTGATCTCGCCCGCGTACTCCGTGCCGCCGATGATGACGATGCGTCGGGCGAGGTTGACCAGGATGAAGGTCTCGCTTCTGGTCCCATCGCGCTTCGGGTCGGCCTTGACCGATGGCACCGATATGACGGCGAGGTCGGGTTCGAAATTGAGCAGCTCGTCGGCATTCGGCCGGATGAAGAGGTTGTGGGCGAACAGACTGTGCCAGGCGTATTCGCTCACGATGCGGACTCGCAGCCGGTACCGGGCATCGGCGCAGGCGAAGACGTCTTGGGTGAACACATCATGGCTGTCGCAAAACTCGTCCACGCGCTGCAACAGCGCGTCAAATTTCTCAGGCGGTATCGGCTGGTTGGCCACCCACCAGATGGCCTCTTGGCTGGTGGGCTCCTTGACGAAGAACTTGTCCTTCGGCGAGCGCCCTGTGTGATGGCCGGTCTCCGCGGTCAGGGCACCGGTTGAAACGACCACCGCCTCATCGCGCCTGATCGCATGCTCGTACAGAGCAGCCGGGCTCAGGTTCCGGCGCTCGGGCGCGGATCTATCCCTGTTGGGCACTCAGTTGATCATAGGGAACTGGCGCTCGGGCCCGTTCGAGATGGGTCTAGGCGATGCGTGACCGCTTGGTGCTGGCTCGCCGGCGCTGCTTGCCGCTCACGTAATCCACCAGCACGTACTCGCCGAGCCTATCCGGCGACACGAAGAACGCCCTGCCCTTGTTGATGCGCGTCATCTGGTTGATGAACTCGGTGAGGTAAGGGCCGCGTTCGAGCATGAAGGTATTGATGACGATCCGGTCTCGGGTGCACCGCCTCACCTCGCGCAGGGTCTGCTGGATTGTCTTGAAGGTCGGCGGGTATGCGAAAAACGCGCGCCCGTTGTCTTCGAGGTGGGCGGTCGGCTCGCCGTCGGTGATCATGATGATCTGGCGGTTCCCGCGGTGCTTGGCGAGCAGCGATCGCGCCAGCTGGAACCCGTGCTGCATGTTGGTGCCGTAGACGTAGTCGTTCAGCGCGAGCTGCGGCAGCGTCTGCGGCTTGAGCTCAACCGCATAGTTGGAGAAGCCCACAACGTAAAGCGAGTCGCGCGGATACTGGCTGCGGATGAGCGAGTCCAGCGCGATTGCCACCTTCTTCGCCGCGAGGAAGCAGCCCCGCAAGAACATCGACCGGCTCATGTCGATCATCAGGACCGTCGATGCCTGGGTCACGTGCTCGGTGCGATGGACTATGAAGTCCTTCGCCTCCATCTTCACGGGCACCTTCGGGCCCTCCCTCACGATCGAGTTGAAGAGCGTTTCCTTCAGGTCGAGCAGGAACGGGTCGCCGTACTCGTATTCCTTCAGCTCGTCCGACGCCTCGTTGCCGATGCCGCCGCGCCACAGCTGGTGCTGACCCATGCGCGTCTTCTTGAGCTGGTCGAAGATGTCGCGCAGCGCTGACTGTCCGATGCGCCGCATGCCGCGCGGGGTGAGCTCCATGCGCCGGCCTTTCTTCTCTACGTAACCAGCCTTCTCGAGCACATCGGTCAGCTTGCGCAGCTGGTCGATCGCCTGCCTCGCCTCGTCCCCCAGCAGCTGCTGCGCCAGCGAGCGGTCCACGTCGTCGGGCCGGAAGCTGCCACGCTCAAGCTGCGATTCGAGGCGATCCATCTGCTGGAGCCGCTCCATGAGACCCATGGCTTCCCCCATCGAAAGGGGATCTTCGCCAAAGAAGGGGTACCGCTCGCTCAGCTCTGAGGGCGGCATCATCGCCTGCATGAAGCCAGAGAGCCGAGCCAGCTCGAGGCGCAGTGAGTCGTCCTGCAGCAGGGCGTCCATCATCTGGCGCAGCTCTTCGCGTGCCTCCGGGCTCATGCTCTGAAGCAGCGACTGCATCTGAGCCATCTGGCGCTGCAGGTGCTCCAGCAGCTCGTCGAGGCTGTTGATGCCGGGCGGGAACATGTCGCCGTAGCGCTCCATGAACCCGTTGAAGTCAGGGGTGCGTCCCTCCATGCGCTGCTCGAGCATCTTGTTCAGGTCGCGCACCATATCGCGGACTCGCGTCAGATCCTGTCCCTGCATCTGCTGAATCGAGCCCTTCATGCCCTGGAACATCTGGTCGACCATCTGCTTCTGAAGGCCTTGCATCAGGTCCTCGAACTTCTGGCGCGCCTCGTCGTCGACGAACTCGTAATCGCGCAGACCTTTGACCTGGCCGCCAAGATCGTCGGGCAGCCGGTCAAGCTGCTCGTTGCGCTGCCGGGCAATTCGCTCCATGAGCTTCTTCGCCTCGGCGGTCTCCGACTCGTTGACACGCCGCTCGATCCCCTTCTTCTCGGTGTCGATCACCTCCTGCACCTTTTCGCGCAGCTGCTCCACGGTCGAGTCGAGGTCGTAACGGCTCAGCTCGCGCTCGCGCGCCTCACGCAGCTGCTTCAGCAGCTGCTCGAGCCCAGGCATGTTCGGCGATCCCCATCGAAGCAGCCGCTGCAGCGCGGCGTTGAGGTCGCCGTAGTTCATCAGGTCATCTGAGAGCGCATCGAGCACATCCCCGGCGTCGATGTCGTCCAGCCGCTGGGTTCCGTCCCAACGCGAGTACCGGAACTTCACGGGATCACGCTAGCAGCCTTCCAACCTCCCAGCGATTTTTCGATCGCCTTGGCGGCGCTCAGGGCGACGTCGTCGCACCAGTTGCGCGCCACGAGCTGCACCCCGATCGGCAAGCCATCTGGCGACGTGCCCGCGCGAACCACGGCGCAAGGGTTGCCGCCGAGGCTGTACGGGATCGTGTAGCTGAACTGGTTCTCGAGTCTCGATTTGGCACCGTACTCGGGCGCCGGGCCCGCGGCGACGGGGCTGAGGATGAGGTCGTAGTCGGCCATGAAAGCGAGCAGGCTGCTCCGGAAACCGTCCCAGCGGAGGAACAGGCGCTCGGTGGCGATGCGCTTGCGACCCCAGTAGCCCAGCGTCACCTCACGCGCTTCGTCGAGGCCCGGCGGCCGCGCCTGCGTGACCTTGCAGCCGGCCTTCTGCAGAGCGTTCGAAGCCGCTCTGACAGCAGCTGTGGTCGCCCGCGTCGGCTTGGTGATGCCGTCGTCTGCGTACCACGCTACCTTCAACCCTTTAAGGGCGCCCAGGCGCTTGGCCAAGGGCATCGGAATCACTCCAGAGTCGATGCCGTCCGGCCCGACCAGGATTGGCAGCAACAGCCACAGGTCGTCGACGAATCGCGCCATCGGCCCGACCTGGCTGCGGGGGTCGGTCAGCCCGCCGACCAGCTCGTAGCCGCCCGTGCTCGGGACGCGCCCGGCGGTTGGCTTGAGAGCGGCGATGCCGCAGAAGTGTGCCGGCAGGCGGATGCTGCCGCCGGAG
>DATCPU010000409.1:0-2480 GCA_036569925.1 Candidatus Dormiibacterota bacterium | reverse complement strand
AGCCTGGGGGCCCCGCCCCCGACTCCCCCTTCAACGCACAGCTCAACTTCCACGCGACCGCAGTTCCACACAGTCCCTCGAACGGGTAACCATCGACGGCCGGATGCAAGATCGGGCAGTCCGGCAGAACGCCGCCGGGCTGGTGGTGATCCGTGACGACGACTTCCATGCCGAGAGATTTGGCCAAGGTCACCTCGTCGACAGAGGTAATTCCGCAATCGACCGTGATCAGTAGCTGAGTGCCTCGCTCGGCAAGCTTCTGGACGTTCTCGGCGTTGACCCCGTAACCGTCACCTATGCGATCCGGGATCAGCCAATCGCATTCGCCGCCCAGCTCACGGAGCGCGCTGACGAGAATCGTCGTCGCGCAGACCCCGTCGACATCGAAATCGCCGTGCACGGTAATCCGCTTGTCCTTGCGAATTGCCGCCAAGATAAGGTCGACCACCGCCGGCATCGATTTGAAGGCGTCGGGCGAGTACGACTCGTCGGCAGCGAGAAAGGCGCGCGCCGCCTCTGGCGTCCGGTAACCCCGCCGCACCAGGGTCACGGCGACTGGCTCGCTCAGCCCAAGCTCGTCGGCAAGCTCCCGTACCTCACTGTAGTCATACGGCTCGGCCTTGTACGCGTGGATGGTTTCCGACACGCAGCCAGGCTAGGAAGCGCCTGGGACGGATTTCGGCGCGTTTCAGGCCGCTTGTTCCGAGCGAACGCCGATCGCCCAGACCACCGCGAGCCCGATCGCAACGCCGGGAATCGCAGTAAGCGCGGTGGCCACGTCGGTCGTACCGAGACCGCGGCCGGAAACGATCTCGACGATCGCGCCGAAGACGACCGCACCGATCACCGAGCCGAGGAAGGCGCCGACGATGCCCTGCCAGAAACGATCTGGCAGGAAGACCGTGAAGTGCCAGAGGGCGATCCCCATCGTGAACCAGACCAGCAGAGCCATGATCAGATGACCGCCTTCATGGCCACGTGCGCCTGGGGGCGCGGGTGGTCAAGCAGATCAAGGACGCAGGGTGCAGCCTTTGCTGGTTGCAAAGGCAAACCCGAGGACGCAGAGATTCGCAGTGCCACACGCGTCATCCAGGTGTGCGTGGTCGTGGAGGTGGTCATCTAACGCTTCCTCCCGTGTTTGCGACGTTGTTTGCGACGCTCGCGACGCTGTGCATTGCGCTCTCGCCGTTCCGCCGTCTCCGGGTCGACCGGGGCGGTGGTCTCACCGTTGGACGAGGGGTCGCCGCCGTCGGTGAGAGGAGGCTCCGCCACTGCCACCGCGGCGAGCTCCTCCTCGATCTCGGCTTCAGACTCGCCGTCGTCACTCAGCTTGGCCAGCGCGATGTCGTCGGCGTAGGCCGGGACGGTTCCGTCGATCTCGGCAATCCGCAACCGTCGCCGCGCGTATCCCGGCTCGCGTTCCTTCCAGGCGGTCAACACCGGCGAGGCGATGAAGATCGAGGAGTACGTACCGGAGATGATTCCGACCATCATCGCGAAAGCGAAATCCTGCAACGTCGCGCCCCCGAAGATCAGCAGGGAGACGACGGCGAGCAGGGTGGTGAAACTGGTCGCCAGGGAACGGGTCAGCACCTCACTCATCGAGCGGTTGACTATCTGCGAGAACGCAGCCCGGGGCATCCGCGGCATGTTCTCGCGTATTCGGTCGAAGACGATGATCGTGTCGTAGAGCGAGTAGCCCAAAATGGTCAGGAAAGCGGCGACCGTCCCGCTCGTCACCTCCCGGCCGGTGAGCGCGTAGACACCCGCGGTGATCAGGATGTCGTGGAAGAGCGCGATCAGTACGGGCACCGCGAATTTCGGGTCGAAGCGGAAGGCGATGTAGGCACAGATCACCAGCAGCGAGAAGATCAGCGCGTTGCGAGCGCTGTTGGCCACCGTGGCGCCGAAGGTCGGGCCGACGCTGGTGCTGTCGAATCCGTCCGCCACGATCCCGTATTCGCGCTCGAGCTCCCGCTGTAAGGAGTTGATCTGGCTCGGCTTCAACGTGCTCGACTGGATCAGGAACACGTTGTCGCCGAGGCCAGGATTGCTCTCACGCTGCACCTCGGCGCCCGAGACCCCGGCCTTGTCGAGAGCTTCGCGCACACCTTCCTCGTCGGTCTGCTTGGTCAACGCCACCTCGACCCGCGTGCCGGACTCGAAATCGATCCCGAGGTTGAGCTGCTTGGTCGCCAGCGCGAGGGCGCCGACGATCAGGATGCATCCCGAGAGGGTGAAGAACCAGCGGCTCGCCCCCATGAAGTTGAAGTGCCAGCGCAGACGTTGGCCGCCCGAAGCGCCGAGCACACTCGGCGAGCGCAACAATCGTGAGCGACTCATGCTGAGCAGCAGCGCCTGGGTGAAGACTACGGCGGTGAGCAGCGAGACGATCGTGCCGACGCCAAGGGTGAAGGCGAAGCCCTTGACACCGGCCGTCGCCAAGACGAAGAGAACGAAGGCCGTGAGCAGGGTGACGA
>DATCPU010000408.1:0-4560 GCA_036569925.1 Candidatus Dormiibacterota bacterium | reverse complement strand
CGTCCAGGTCGAGGACAACGGGCGCGGGATCCCTGTCGACATGCACAAGAAAGAAGGCCTGTCTGCCCTGGAGCTCGTGCTGACCAGGTTGAACGCGGGCGGCAAGTTCGGCGGGGGCGGCTACAAGGTGTCTTCCGGGCTGCATGGAGTCGGGGTCTCGGCAGTGAACTTCCTCAGCGAGAAGCTCCAGGTCTGGGTCCATCTCGGCGGCAAGGTCCACCACATGGAGTTCGAGCGGGGCGTGCCCAAGGCTTCGGTGAAGGCGGTGGGCAAGACCGACCACACGGGAACCGTGGTGCGATTCTGGCCAGACCCGCAGATCTTCCCCGACACCAAGTTCGACCGGGAGGTCATCCAGCGGCGCCTGCGCGAGATGGCGTACCTCAACAAGCGTCTCGAGATCGCGCTCGCGGACGAGAACCTCGGATTCACGAACACCTTCTATTTCGAAGGCGGGATCGTCTCCTTCGTTCGGGCCTTGAACCGCGACAAGGCGGTGATCAACCCGCACCCGTTCTACGTCGATCGCGATGTTGAGGGCACCCAGGTCGAGATCTCGCTGCAGTACAACGACACGTTCGTGGAAAACGTCCTGGCCTTTGCCAACACGATCCACACCATCGAAGGCGGCAGCCACTTGACCGGCTTCCGGTCGGCGCTCACCAACGTGCTCAACCGGTACGCCCGCAAGGCGGGAATCCTCAAGGAGCAGGATCCCAACCTGTCGGGCGAGGACGTGCGGGAAGGTCTCACGGCGGTGATCAGCGTGAAGGTGCTCGACCCGCAGTTCGAGGGCCAGACCAAAGGGAAATTGGGTAACGCCGAGGTCCAGGGCCACGTCTCCACCGCACTGACCGAAGGGATGACGCAGTACCTGGAGGAAAACCCGGGCGACGGCCGCCGCATCGTTGAGAAGTCGCTTACAGCCGCCCGAGCGCGCGAGGCGGCACGCAAAGCCCGCGACCTCGTGCAGAGAAAGAGTCTGCTGGAGTCGAGCACTCTGCCGGGTAAGCTCGCCGACTGCTCCGAGCGCGACCCGGCCCACTGCGAGCTCTACATCGTCGAAGGCGATTCGGCAGGCGGCACCGCGAAGGGCGGCCGCGATCGCCGGACCCAGGCGATCCTGCCGCTTCGCGGAAAGATCTTGAACGTCGAGAAGGCGCGCCTCGACAAGGTGCTCACGTCAGACGAGATCCGCAACCTCATCACCGCGATGGGTGCGGGCGTGGGCGACAACTTCAACGTTGAAAAGATGCGCTACCACCGCGTCATCACCATGACCGACGCTGATGTTGACGGCAGCCACATCCGCACCCTTCTGCTGACCTTCTTCTATCGCTACTTCCCTCAGGTGATCGAAAAGGGCTACCTGTACATGGCCCAGCCACCGCTGTTCAAAGTGTTTAAGGGCAAGCAGATCATCTGGTGCCATTCCGAAGGCGACCGCGACAAGGCTTTGCGGCAGCTCGGCAAGAATGCCGAGTCGGCGCGGATGAAGGGCCTTGGTGAGATGAACGCCGAGGAGCTCTGGCAGACAACGATGAATCCGGCCACCCGCGTTCTGCTGCAGGTGAACGTGGAAGACGTCGCCGCGGTGAACGAAACGTTCGAGAAGCTGATGGGACCTGACGTCGAACCCCGCAAGAAGTTCATCCAGGCGCACGCCAAGAGCGTCCGCAACCTCGACATCTGAGCCCGGTCTCCAGACATGCGAATAGCAATCGACGCCATGGGTGGGGACCACGCGCCGGCGCAGGTTCTCCGCGGCGCCTCGCAAGCCGCCGCGGAATACCACATCGATGTCGCAGTGGTTGGCCTGCCGTCCTCGGTGCAACCGCTGCTGGACCAGCATCCGCTGCTGCGCCTCGTGCCATGCACGCAGGTCGTCACGATGGAAGACCATCCCGCGCAAGCCGTGCGCTCGAAGCCCGATTCCTCGATGAACGTATGCGCGCGGATGTGCAAAGAGGGCAAAGCAGATGGCTGGGTTTCGGCCGGTAACTCCGGGGCGGTCATGGCGACCGCCTTGTTCGTCCAGGGACGGATAAGGGGTGTCGAAAGGCCGGCTCTCGGGACCATCGTTCCGACCCAGACCGGGTTTGCGTACTTTCTCGACGTCGGCGCAAACGTCGACTCAAAGCCCGAATACATGGTGCAGTTCGCGACGATGGGTGCTGTCTACGCGCGCGAGATGATGGGCCGCACCAACCCGCGCGTCGGCCTGCTGAGCAACGGCGAGGAGGAGGGCAAAGGCAACGACCTGGTCAAGGAGACCACGCGCAGGCTCAAGGGGTCCATGCGGTGGTTTGTCGGCAACATCGAGCCCAAGGACCTGTACGCGTCGAAGGCCGACGTCGTGGTGGCCGACGGTTTCGTCGGCAATATCGCGATCAAGATGGCTGAGGCGACCGCCGAGTTCCTGTTCCGCAACCTTCGCGAGGAGATACCGAAAAGCACGCGCGGAAAGATTGGTGGCCTGCTGATAAGGGGAGGCGTGCGCAAGCTGCGTGACCGCATCGACTGGCGAGAGTACGGCGGGGCGCCTCTGCTTGGAATCGACGGGGTCGCGGTGGTCGCGCACGGCCGTTCTGACGCACGGGCTGTTAAGAACGCGATCAGGGTGGCGAAGGAAGCGGTGGAGAATCAGCTCGTCGGTAAGATTCGGGCAGAGGTGGGCAAGTGAAAACGAATGGTCGGACGCGCGTCGTGGTGACCGGCATGGGGACCGTCAACCCGATCGGCAAGACCCTGGATGAGTACTGGGACGGCCTGATCGAGGGTCGTAGCGGCGCGCGCACCGTGGACGGCAGCTACGCGACCGAAAAGCTGGCGACCAAGTTTGCCTGCGAGGTGCATGGATTCGATCCCCAGGACTACATGGATCGCAAGGCAGCGCAGCGAATGGCCCGCTTCTCCCAGTTGGCTGTGGCCGCATCGGGCATGGCCCTCACCGATTCGGGGTTGGACCTGGCCAAGGAAGACAGCTTCCGGGTCGGGGTCGATATGGGCACGGGCATCGGCGGCTTTATCGAGATGACAAATGGCGCCATCTCCTACGCGACCAAAGGACGCCTCAATCCGCTTTACGCGCCGATGATCATCCCCAACATGGCAGCCGCGTCGGTGGCCATGAACTTCCACCTTAGGGGTCCCAACACGACCGTGACCACGGCCTGCGCGGCATCGACCCACACGCTGGGCGACGCCGCCCGCATCATCCAGCATGGCGACGCTGACGTGATGCTTGCAGGAGGCTCGGAGGCCTCGCTGTGCGAGGTCGGGATCACGTCGTTCAACTCCATCCGCGCGCTCTCCACTCGCAACGATGCGCCCGAAAAGGCAAGCCGGCCTTTCGATCGGGACCGCGATGGCTTCGTGCCCGGCGAAGGCGCCGGGACGCTGGTGCTCGAATCGATCGAGCACGCGATGGCTCGCGGCGCGCGCATCTATGGCGAGGTCTTGGGCTTTGCCCTCACCTGCGACGCCTACCACCAGGTGGCGCCCGACGAAACCGGCGAAGCGCCCGCGCGCGCGATCACTCTGGCTTTGAAGGACGCCGGCATCGAGCCGTCGGATGTGGACTATGTCAACGCCCACGGCACGTCGACGGGGCTCAACGACGCGGCAGAGACCAGGGCCCTGAAGATGGCGCTTGGCGACCACGCTTACAAGGTCGCAATCAGCAGCACCAAGTCGATGATCGGCCACCTGCTCGGCGCGGCCGGCGCGGTGGAGGCGATCGCGACCTTCCTGTCAATCAATCGCGGCGTTGTTCACCCGACCATCAATTACGAGAATCCAGACCCGGCTTGCGATCTCGATTATGTGCCGAACCAGGCACGGCGCATGGACGTGCGAATCGCGATCTCGGACGGCTTTGGCTTTGGCGGCCACAACGCCGTGGTGGTCCTTAAGAAATTCGAGGAGTAATCCAGCTTGACTGACGAAAACCAGATCGGGACCGTCGTTGGCCGCAGCCTCCAGGAGGAGATGCAGACCTCCTACATGGAGTACGCGATGTCGGTCATCATCAGCCGGGCTCTCCCGGATGTGCGTGACGGGCTGAAGCCGGTCCAACGGCGGATCCTCTACGCGATGTTCGGCGAGGGTGCCACCGCGGGCTCCCGCTACAAGAAGTGCGCGGCCTTCGTCGGCCAGGTGATGAAGCTCTATCACCCTCACGGCGACGTCTCGATCTACGACGCCATGGTCCGGATGGCGCAGCCCTTCTCCCTGCGCTACCCGCTCGTCGACGGGCAGGGCAACTTCGGCTCGGTGGACGGCGATCCACCCGCGGCGATGCGGTACACGGAGGCGCGGCTCGCCCGGATCTCGGACGAGATGCTGGCCGACATCAATAAAGACACGGTCGATTTCGGCGAGAACTACGACGGATCGGAGACCGAGCCCAGCGTGCTGCCGGCGCGGATCCCCAACCTGCTGATCAACGGCGCAACCGGCATCGCCGTCGGGATGACCACCAATATTCCACCCCACAACCTGCGCGAGGTTGTCGCCGGGGTCAACCATCTGATCGACAACCCCGAGGCCACCTCGGAG
>DATCPU010000407.1:0-5510 GCA_036569925.1 Candidatus Dormiibacterota bacterium | reverse complement strand
GGCGGACGTCGCTTAGAAATGCGTTGGTGAGCGTCACGCGGTAGTAGTTGACGTCCCTGCCGCTTCTGTCAGTCCTGTAGAAATTGATGACGACGGACGTCAGGCTCTCGCCGGTAGCAGCCGCGTGCAAGAACTGCGGCGATGAGCCGCCCATGACGTGGGTAACGATCAGCGGTTTGTAGACGCGTTTTCCCGTGCCGGCTCCGCTCGAGGAGTCTCGAGGCGCGGTGAGCTCGAACTGGTAGCCGGAAACCGTAATCAGGCCGGCAGCCACCCTCGCACCGGCGGTGTCGTCCCCTTTGAAGACGCCCTCCGTGTGGCCGGTGACCTTCATGGTGATGCGGACTCCAGTGGCGGCGCTTGCCTGTGTGATCGCGCTGCGCGGGTTGGCCAGCTGCCAAGCCACGCTTGCCACCAGGATCGCTGCCAGCGCCACCGCAAGCGCGACCACCACAGTTCGGGTGCGTGAAACGACCGATGCCGATGTCATGGGTTCCGTCCTCCTCGTCAGTAACGCCGGGGTTGACCGGCCGGGGCAATTGTCTCGCCCTCGCGGCGAAACTCAGCCTTCTTAACTAGCTTTGTGGAGGGGGTCCTGAGGAGCCGGTCGGCGGGGGTCCAGAGGCTCCCGGCGGCGGCATCGACCCGGGCGGTGGCGGACCGGCCTGGGGCGTGTTGCCGAAGTTGACCTGCGGCACAGCGCGGTCGCTCTCGTCGGCCTGGAAGAACCCGAAGGCCTTGAAGCC
This sequence comes from Candidatus Dormiibacterota bacterium, assembly GCA_036569925.1. GTDB lineage: Bacteria > Chloroflexota > Dormibacteria > Dormibacterales > Dormibacteraceae > Palsa-872. The sequence continues at coordinate 4,764 of DATCPU010000407.1, read as the reverse complement.
GAGGACGCCGGCGATGAGCGAGGTGGGGAGGGTCTGCAGCTTGATGTTGTAGTCGCGGACGTTGCCGTTGTAGAAGCGGCGCGAGAACTCGATCTTGTCCTCGGTCGCGGTCAGCTGCTCCTGGAGGTTGGTGAAGGCGGAGATCGCCTTGAGGTCGGGATAGTTTTCAGACACCGCGAACAGGCTGCGCAGGCTCTGGGTGAGCATGTTCTCGGCGGCCCCGATCTTGGCCGGGTCACCGCTCGCGCCCGCCGCGACTGCCCCCGCGCGTGCGTTGGTCACCGCTTCGAGTGTGCCGCGCTCGTGTCCCATGTAGCCCTGGACCGTCTGGACCAGGTTCGGGATGAGGTCGTGGCGCCGCTTCAGCTCGACATCGATCTCAGACCAGGCTTCCTGCGTCCGGTTGCGCAGCGTGACCAGCCCGTTGTACGTGAGAACGAGCCAGATGAGGACCAGGACGACGATGCCGACGACGATCCAGGTGCCCATCAGGATGCGATCCTACGCGCTTGCGCGCGTTGCCTACAGATGCTCACGCGCGCGGACACGGCTTGATTACGCGTGGGCGCGCCGTGCCCAGCGGGTCTTCTTCAGCATTTTCTTGTGCTTGTGCTTGCGCATCTTCTTGCGCCGCTTCTTGATTACAGAGCCCAATCCAACTCCCAGACGTGCGTGATCTTAAAAAGGGGGTCCCGACCTCGTCAGGCCTCGGGAATCATACCGGAAGCCGGTTGGGCCTTGTACTCGGCTTAGACTCACGCCGATGTACTTCACCGACGCCCACGAGGAGCTGCGGCTGGATATACGCAAGTTCCTCGAGAAGGAGGTGAAGCCCCATCTCGAAGAGTGGGAGGAGAGGACCTTCCCTGACTCGATCTTCAAGCGCTTCGGCGAGCTGGGTTTCTTGGGCCTTAGGTACCCGTCCGAGTACGGCGGCCAGGGCGGGGACTACTTCTCGGCGGTCGTGCTGTCCGAGGAGATGGCGCGAGCAGGGTGCGGCGGCCTGGGTATGGCGGTGGCGGTCCAGGCGGAGATGGCCACCCCCCCGGTGTTCAAGTTCGGCACAGAGGAGCAGAAGCGGAAGTGGCTCGTGCCCGCGATTCGGGGCGAGCACATCGCTGCGCTGGCGATCACCGAGCCGGACGCAGGCTCAGACGTCGCCGGCATCACGACTGTGGCCCGCCGAGAAGGGGACCACTTCATCGTCAACGGCCGCAAGATCTTCATCACCAACGGGGCGCGCTGCAATTGGGTCCTGGTCGTCACCAAGACCGATCGGGAGCGCGGGCATGGCGGTTTCAACCTGCTGGTGGTCGAGAAGGGCACGCCCGGGTTCGAGGTCACGCGCACTCTGAAGAAGCTGGGCATGCACTCCTCTGACACGGCTGAGCTGTTGTTCGAGGACTGCCGCGTGCCCGTCGCGAATCTCATCGGCGACGAAGGGGAGGGATTCAAGAACCTGATGTGGGAGCTGCAGGGCGAGCGGATGATCGCAGCGGCCGGGGCGATCGCAGGCGCGCAGCAGGTGTTCGAGTACACGATGGAGTACGCGCGCAATCGTGTAGCGTTCGGCCAGCCGATCTCCCAGTTCCAGGTGATCAAGCACAAGCTCGTCGACATGGGCACCAAGATCGCGGCCGTCCAATCGCTCGTCTACCAGACGGCAAAACAATGGGACTCCGGCGAATATCCGGTGCGGGAGATCTCGCAGTCCAAACTGCTCGCGACCCAGGTCGCGTGCGAGGTGGCGGACGAGGCGATCCAGATCCTGGGCGGCCACGGCTACATGAGCGAGTTCCCCGTCGAGCGAGCGTGGCGCGATGCGCGACTGGCGCGGATCGGGGCTGGGACCGACGAGATAATGAAGGAGATCATCGCCAAGACCTACGGCTTGTAGCTCTTGGGAGGCTGGCGCCCACCCTCTATCGTTCTCCGGTCAATGGAGTTGCGCGCAACGCTGCTCGCCGGCTGTGAGCCTGAGGTGGCTGCCGGGGTGGACGGCCGGATCCTGGCGGTCGGCGACCGTGCTCGAGCGGCGGCCGGGCGCGGAGCTGAGGTCGTCCGGCTTCGCGGCCAGGCGCTGCCCGGTTTGATCGATTCCCACGTCCACCTCGAAGGCCTGGCCGACGATCATCTGACGCTTGACGTCGCCGGCACGGCGAGCCTGGAAGAAACTTTGCGGCGCGTAGAGGCATGGGCGCGAAAGCTGGCTCCCGACGCGTGGGTGGTCGGCGCCGGCTGGTACAACGATCTCTGGTCAAACCCGGCTTTTCCGACGCGCCGTCACCTCGACGTTGCTGCCGGCGGCCGGCCAGTGTACCTCAAGCGCAAGGACGGCCACTCGGCCTGGGTCTCGAGCGCGGCGCTCAAGCTCGCGGAGATCGGCGCGGGGACCGACGACCCAGCCGGTGGAGTGATCGACCGTGACGGACGGCGGCAGCCGATCGGCATCCTGCGAGAAACGGCGATGAATGCGGTGGCCGCAATCGTGCCGCGCGCCGGCGATGCGGACTTCGATGCCGGCATGGTCAAAGCGCTGGCCGGGCTGGCCGAGCTTGGCGTCACCTCGGTCCAGGCGATGGACACCGCGCGCGGATTCGCGTCGCTGCAGCGCCTGCACTCGGCGGGCGGGCTGCCCATCCGTGTCACTTACAACCTTCCACTCGCCGACCTGCACCACGCCGAACGCCTGGGCGTGCGCTCAGGTTGGGGTGACGAATGGTTGCGGATCTGGGGGGTCAAGGCGTTCCTCGACGGATCGCTCGGAAGCCGCACCGCCGAGATGCTCGACGGGTCTGGGACAGCGCGTTTGCCGCAAGCGGAGCTCGTGGAGATGATCGATCGCTGCGTGCGGGCCGAGCTCAACGTTTGCCTGCACGCCATCGGCGACGGGGCGGTTCGCCGAGCGCTCGACGCGCTGGCTCGCAGGCGAGACGCGTGGCGTTACTGGCGGCCGCGCATCGAGCATGCGCAATGCGTCGATCCCAAAGACGTGCCACGTTTTGCCAAGATCGGCGTGATCGCGTCAATGCAGCCAATCCACGCGGTGGCGGACCGTGAGCTGGCTGACAAGAACTGGCCGAAGGTGGCGGCGCATTCGTATGCGTGGGGTGCTCTGTCGAGGGCCGGCGCGGTCCTGGCTTTCGGTTCGGACGCGCCGGTTGAGTCAGCCGATCCGCTGCTTGGGATCGATGCCGCGACAGCCTGGAGGCGGCGTGCCGGGTGGCACCCCGAGCAAGCAGTCACGCGCGCCAAAGCGCTGCGCGCTTACACCTCCGGCGCGGCCTATGCGGTCGGGATGGAACAACACCTGGGCTCGCTGCGCGTGGGAAAGCTGTGCGACATGACAGTCGTCGATCAGGATCAGGTGGTGGCGACGATCGTCGGGGGAAAGGTCAGCTGGAGGAAAACGCCTCGCTGAGCTTGGCGGCGGTTTGGGTGAGGTGCTCGTTGATCACTTTCACCTCGCCCAGCACCGGCATGAAGTTGGTGTCGCCGTTCCACCGCGGCACGACGTGAAGGTGTACGTGGTCGGGAATGCCGGCGCCCGCGACGCGGCCGATGTTCGCGCCGACATTGAACCCCTCGGGCTTCAGCGATTTCGTGAGGACGTTGATCGTCCGCTTGAGCGCGCGCATGAGGTCTGCCGTCTGCGCGTCGTCCAGGTCCACGAGGTTGCCGACATGTGCATGCGGCGCAACGATGACGTGGCCCGGGTTATACGGGTATTTGTTCAGCAGGACGATCGCATGGCTCGGGCGCCAGACCACGAGAGCCGCGTCCCTGTCGTCAGGGTCCTCGATGACGCGGCAGAACAGACAGCCGGGTCGCGGTGCCTCGGTGATGTAGTCCATGCGCCACGGCGCCCACAGATGCTCCATTGATCTACGTCCTCTTCTTTGTCGGGGTGACGGCAGTCTGGGGATGGACCTTCGTGGTCGTCAAGAACGCGATAGCAGAGTATCCGACGCTGCCCTTCTTGCAGCTCCGCTTCATCCTGGCGTTCCTCGTGATGGCCGTGCTGGTACGGCGTCTCCCAACCCGCCGGGAGCTGCTGGTCGGACTCGTTGCGGGCACTGTGCTGGCCGGCGGCTACCTCACGCAGACGGTGGGGCTGAGCCTCATCTCTCCCGGGAACGCCGGCTTGATCACGGGGCTGCTGGTGCTGTTCACACCCCTTCTGGATCGTGTGTTTGGCGTGCCCCTCAGGCGGCGGACCATCATTGCGGTCATCGTCTCCGTGGTGGGCATCGGGATGCTTACGGGCGGGCCGTCGGGCTTTGGTCTTGGTGACATGCTCGTGGTCGCATGTGCCGTACTTTTTGCGCTGCACATCGTGCTGCTGAGCCGGTGGTCGCCGGGGCTCCGAGCTGCGCCCCTGGCGATGGTGCAGATGGGGGCTTGCGCGCTGATCTTCAGCGCGGGCGGCACCTGGACGCTGCGCATGCCGAGCACCGACGTGTGGGTGGCGATCGTGATCACTGGGGTGTTTGCATCGGCGCTTGCTTTCTATATCCAGACGTGGGCCCAGGCTCACATCGATGCAAGTCGGACGGCGCTCATCATCGCCATGGAGCCGGCCTGGGCGGTAGCCGCCGCGGTGGTGCTGGCGGGGCAGAGGTTCGGTTTTCTGCAGGCGGCAGGGGCGGGCCTGGTGCTGGCGGCGATAGTGGGCCACGAACTCGCGCCCCTAAAATTCAAGACTCCTGAACATGAGCCCATCGAGACATAGCGGATACGTACCCCAGGACATCGAGCCCAAGT
>DATCPU010000406.1:0-3444 GCA_036569925.1 Candidatus Dormiibacterota bacterium | reverse complement strand
GCTTCGCCCTCGAGCCCATCGATGACGACTCGGAGGCGTTTGGGATCGACGCGGCGATCCTCGCGAGTGAGGAAGTCGCGGTACGCCGCCTCCAGTTTGTCTAGAGCTGTGCCCCCCTCCCCCAACATGAGACAAGCATACCAAACATCCGTTCGGTAGGTCAATACGTTAGCGCATTTGGCTCATGGACGAAATATTTCCAAACGGCGCGCTGACTCCAGCAGCGCAACCAGACTCCGGTCGCCCCTGCACTCGCCTTCCCAGCCCGTTTCCCCACCGCCCCGCGACTCCAGGCCTGCCACCACCGACTGCCTAGTCCCTAGTCCACTCCCACTTCCCACCCCGTCCCCACACACGAGCTCTATCTCCAACACGACACTCAAGCCACCCCCGCTAATCTGACCCAATGGGAAAACTAGTAGTCACTGAGTTCATCACCCTCGACGGAGTGATCGAGGATCCCGCCTGGTCCTTCGACTTCAACCGAGGCGACGAGGGCGAGGAGTTCAAGGGCAACGAGCTCAAGGCCGCCGACGCCCAACTCCTGGGCCGCATCACCTACGAAGGCTTCGCCAAAGCCTGGCCCACGATGCCAGACACAGGCTGGTTCGGCGAAAAGATGAACGGCATGCCCAAGTACGTGGTCTCCACGACCCTCAAGGATGAGGAAGCCACGTGGAACAACTCCACGGTCATCCGCAACGACGTGGAGGGCCACGTCAAGCGCCTCAAGAAGGACGTGGACGGCGACATCCTCGTGGCGGGCAGCGCCAACCTCATCCAGACCCTGGCCAAGCACAACCTCGTGGAGGAGTACCGCCTGATGGTTTATCCCATCGTCCTCGGCCAGGGCAAACGCCTCTTCCAGGAAGGCCTACCCAAAACCGCCCTGAAGCTGGTCGACACCAAGCACGTCGGCCCAGATGGCGTCGTCATCCTGACCTACAAACCGAAATAGTCCTCAGGAGGGGAGCTCAGTCCCGCGAGACGGCTCCGGTCAGCTGGCCGTCCGATTGGCCGCGATAAAGTCCCCGATCAACTTCAACCCGCGCTTGAGCTCATCCTCCGACTGCGTATAAGCCAACCGGATGTACCCCTTGCCCGCGGCCCCAAACGCAGTCCCAGGCAAAACCGCAACGCCCGCCTCAGTCAACAACCGGTCAGCAAGCTCCCTCTCATCAAACCCCGTCTCCATGATGTTCGGAAACGCATAGAACGAGCCCTGGGGCCGAGCGCACTTCACGCCCGGCATCTCGTTCAACGAATCCACCACGAGATTGCGCCGGTGCTCGAATACCTTCACCATCCGGTGCACCGCTGACTCTGACTCAGGCGCGCTGAGCGCCTCGATCGCCGCCATCTGCGTGAACCCCGCGGCACACGACGACGAGTTGATCATCAGCTGATCCAGCTTGGCGGCCAGCGCCTTGGGCGCCACCGCGTACCCCAACCTCCACCCCGTCATCGCATACGACTTCGACAGCCCGTCCATCAGCACGGTCCTCTCTCTCATCCCGGGCTGGGACAAAGGCGACACATGCCGGAACCCATAAACGAGCTGGCTGTAGATCTCGTCCGACACCACGAGCAGGTCGTGCTTGTGCGCCAGCTCGCAGACGAACTTGACGTCCTCCTCCGTGAGGATTCCGCCGGTCGGGTTCTGCGGCGTGTTGATGATCAGCATTCGCGTCTTGGGCGTGACCAGGCTCTCGAGCTGGTCGAGGTCCATGCGAAACCCCGTCTCCTCCCGCAGCGTGACGAACTTGGGCACCGCCCCGATGAAGTTGACCTGCGACGAGTAGGCAGGGTAGGCAGGATCGGGAATGATCACCTCGTCCCCCGGCTCGATGCAAGCGAGCAGGGTGAACAACAAAACATTCTTCGACCCAGGCACCAGCACGACGTCGGTCGCCTCGACCTCGGCCTTGAGCGTGCGGGAAACGAACCCCGCCACCGCCTCCCTCGCCTCCATGATTCCGCTCGCGGGCGTGTAGTGCGTGTACCCGTTCTGCATCGCGGAGATGCCCGCCTCGACGATGTTGTCGGGCGTCGCAAAGTCCGGCTCGCCGATCTCGAGGTGCACGATCTGCCGGCCCTGCGCCTCGAGCGCCCTCGCCTTGGCGAGCACGACGAACGCGCCCTCGGTCCCCAACCGCGACATACGCTCAGCGAACTTGATGCCCATCAATCCAAGCCTAATGCACGCCGAGCAAGGCGCCGCCGTCAACCCCAAGCGTCTGCCCCGTGATGTAACCGGCCTGGCGCGAGCAAAGGAAGGCGCAAGCGGCCGCAAACTCGGAAGGCTCGCCAAACCTTCCGGTAGGCGAGTCGGCCGCCATCCGCTTGAGTGCCTCCTCAGAGCCCCCGGCCATCTGCCGGATGCGATCCGTGAGGATCTTGTCGGGCGCCAGGCAGTTGACAGTGATCCCGTCGCGCGCCACCTCACGCGACACCGTCTTCGCCATGCCGGTCACCGCCGCGCGGAACGCATTCGACAGCGTGATGGTGGGTATCGGCTGCCGCACCGCCACCGAGGTGATAAACACAATCCGTCCGTATCCGGACTCCCTGAGGTGTGGAAGACCCGCATGGACCAGGGCCACAGCGCTCTTCAGCGTCAGCTGATAAGCCGCGTCCCACGCCTCGATCGGGGTGCTCAGAAAGGTCCCCGGCGGCGGCCCGCCCGCGTTGACCACAAGGACATCAAGCCCTCCGAGCTTGGCGACCGCTGCGCCCACCAGCGGCTCCTCCTCACCCGCGCGAGAAAAGTCCGCGGCCTTCCAACCGGCGGCGCCCATCGCCTTGCCGGCCGCCTCGATCGCTGCCGCGTCGCGCGACGAGATGAACACCTTCGCGCCCTCCGCCACGAGCGCTTCAGCGCAGGCACGACCCAGGCCCTTGCTGGCCGCGGTTACGAGCGCACGACGCCCTTCAAGCCCAAGATCCATGTCCACAATTGTGCGGTGGCGAGGTCGATCAGCGTGACGGCGACACCAAACGCCACAGGTTGGACCTGCCACGTCCGCATCGACGAGAACGGAGGCATGGCCAGTCAACACACGGTGACCGTGACCAAGGACGACAAAGAACGCTACGCACCACGATCGACGGTCGAGGACCTGGTCACCCGCAGCTTCGAGTTCCTACTCGAACGTGAACCACCGACGAGCATCCTGCGCACCTTCGCCCTACCGGACATCGAGCGCTACTTCCCGGACTTCCCGACCAAGATCCGGTTCTAGCCGCCCGTATTCACATACCACTGGGTGACGTATTGGAGCCTGTCCCCCGGCTCGATCACGTTGTTGAGCCGCACCCCATGCACGCGCTGCGAAACCGCGTAGTCGTAGTGCGGCGCATATAAGAAGATCGCGGGCGCCGCGTCGGCAATCAACATTTGAAAGTCGATGTACGCCGCGAGCCGCGCCGACTGATCGACTGCCG
>DATCPU010000405.1:0-2447 GCA_036569925.1 Candidatus Dormiibacterota bacterium | reverse complement strand
CTCATCCAGGCTCGGGTGCTCAAGGCCGACCTCATAGATCGGCAGGCCCATGCGCTCGAGCTGCGCCACCACCTCGCTGAGGGTAGCGAGGCCGTTTGAGGCAGGCATGCTGACCGATAGCCCGTGGATTTCGGCCTGGTCGCCAAGCAGGCTTCGCACCCGCTCGAGCGCGCCTGCATCCAGGTCGGGAAGGGTGACCCGAACATGGGGTCGCCCGATCGATGCCTTGAGCTGCTCGGGGGTTCCCTGGGCCACCACCAGGCCGCGGTCGATGACGACGATCGTGTCGGCCAGCTGATCGGCTTCGTCCAGGTATTGCGTCGTCAGCAGCACTGTGGTGCCTCGCGAGACCAGGGTGCGAATCGCGACCCACATCTCACGGCGACTGATCGGATCCAACCCGGTGGTGGGCTCGTCGAGGAAGAGCACCTCAGGTTCCGCGATAAGGCTGGCGGCCAGGTCGAGCCGCCGCCTCATGCCGCCGGAGTACTTCTTCACCAACCGGTCCCTGGCATCGACAAGGTCGAACTCGCGGATCAGGGCATCTGCGCGCCGGCGTGTGGCTGCGGCTCCCAAATGGCAGAAGCGGCCGATGATGTCGAGGTTCTCCTGTCCGGTCAAGAGCTCGTCCATGGTTGCGGTCTGACCCGTGACTCCGATCCGGGTTCGTACCTTGTCCGCTTGGCTGAACACGTCGAATCCAGCGACCCAGGCTCGTCCGCTGTCGGCGGAGAGCAGGGTGGTGAGGATGCGGACGGCGGTGGTTTTGCCGGCACCGTTTCGGCCAAGCAGTGCACACACGCTGCCAGAAGAGACCTCAAGGCTGACGTCCACCAGCGCATGGGTTTGGCCGAATGAGCGGGCGAGATGCTCTGCCGAGATCGCGGCCGAAGTCATGGCAATGGAGTCTGGCAGCTTGGACAAGACACAGACCGTTCAAGCCGCTCAATCGATACAGGGTCGCTTAGGGCACACTCACAGCTAACAGTCGGGTAAGGAAGTTCCGGATTGGAGGTCGAAACGATGGCCCAGTCGCCGTCTACAAACTCTCTGCTCGTAACTACGACCGAGGAGCCCGCCGGCTATCGCGTGACGCGGGCGCTCGGCCAAGTGTTCGGCGTCGTGGTGCGCAGCCGTGGCCTTGGCGGCAACATCATGGCCAGCCTTCGGGCACTTGGCGGAGGCGAAATCGTCGAGTACACGCGTCTGGTCGAAGATACCCGCCGCCACGCGATCGACCGGATGATTGAGAATGCGCGCGTCATGGGGGCCAACGCCATCGTGATGATGCGGTTTGACTCCTCGGAAATGGGCCAGAACATGACGGAGGTGGTCGCTTATGGCACCGCTGCAACGATCGAGAGGAGTGGCCCATGAACGCCTGGATTCAACTCGTCTCACTTGTGGTCGTGATTGTCTTCGCGACTATTGGCTACTTCATCTGGGACCGTCGATACCGCGGCGAGAAAGATGGGAATTTCAAGGCGACAAACGAGATTTTCAAGGATCCGACGACGGGCAAGATGACCCGCGTTTACGAGGATCCCGCGACTGGCAAGCGGCAATACAGAGATGAGCAGTGATGCGGCCGATCAGGTCTCGATGAAGTCGGCCGGGATGGATGGGAATCGAACACCCAGGTCACCTGAGCAACGCGACTATGTCCCCACGCAGAAACTGAGCCTGATCGTACGAACGAGGTCCGCCATAATGGCGCCGTGGCCGGGCCGCCCTTCGATCTAGACACCGTCGACCGCAAAATGATCGCCTTGCTTCAGAAGGATGGCCGGATCGCCACCCAGGCGTTGGCCAAGGCGGTAGGCGTCAGCGACGTAACCGCCCGGCGGAAGCTTCGCAGGCTGATCGGCGAGAACATCGTGCAAATCGTCGCGGCGGTCGACCCGTTCCAAATCGGCTACGAGTCGCCCGTGATCATCGGGCTCAAGGTTGACCGCGCTCGCGTGGACGAGATCGCAGAGAAGCTTTGCAAGCACCCTTCGATCCGCTACGTCGGAGCCGCGACTGGGAACTCCGACCTTATCGTCGAGGTCGTGGCAGCATCCAACCACGAGCTGGCCGAGTTCGTGCTCGGATACCTGTCCACGATCCCAGGCATCCAGGGGACGGAGACGTCGCTGATATTGCGGATCTACAAACAGAGCTGGGACTGGGGCGTTCGCGGCGTCGATGACCCCTCCAAGGCCGCCAAGACCGTTAAGTTCCCGATGCCGGCGGCCAAACGTCCTGCCTCACAGAGGCGTGCAGCCAAGGGGTGAGACCTCGGCCGGTCGGGCTCGGTTTTCTCGGCTATCCCGACCTGCGTGCGCTGGTCGAAGCCGGCCGGCGCGCCGAGGAGCGCGGGTTTGAGTCGGCCTGGGTGTCTGAGACGCGGATCACCCGCGACGCTGTCACCGGCATGACCGCACTTTTGCTGTCGACCCGCACAC
>DATCPU010000404.1:0-10554 GCA_036569925.1 Candidatus Dormiibacterota bacterium | reverse complement strand
GACCGGCGCCGGCTGGTCGACGATGCCACCGCGAGCCACATTAATAAGGAACGCTGACCGCTTCATGCGCCCAAGGACTGCCGCGCCGACGATGCCGTGGGTCTCAGTCGTATAGGGGATCAGAAGCACCAGGTGGTCGAGCGTGCCAACGATGTCGAATAGCTCGCCTCGCGGCACCATCCGGTCAAAGCCCGCGACGCTTCGCGGAGCGGACGTGATCCCGATCACCGTCATCCCAAGTGCCTGGCAACGCGGCGCCAGCTCGGCTGCGATGGTGCCGACGCCCAAGATGCCGACAGTCTTTCCCTTGACCAGGTCGACCGGAAACCGGTCCCACCGACCCGCGTCCTGGCTCCGCACCGCGCGAGGGACGTTACGAGAAAGGGCGAGCATGCCGGTGAGGACAGACTCCGACACCGACGCTCCGTGCAGACCGCGCAAGTTGGTCACGATCACGCCATCGCGCAAGCCAGGGCTATCGACGATCCCATCGACGCCCGTTCCCAGCGCCTGGACCCACCTGAGATTGGTGGCTTTCTCGAGGACATGATCTGAAATGTGTGCGCCGAACGTCACCAAAATATTCGCCTCGCCGATATAAGGGTCGACCTTGCTGTGGTGGTCGACCATATCTATTTGCAGCTGTGGAAATGCCTCAGCGAGGCCGTCGCGGTAGACGTTACGAATCGGCTCCGGAAAAGTAAGGAGGATGAGCGCCTTCATCACCGAGACATGGCCTTGAAGAATGCGAACTTGAATTCTTGGGAACGAAAGTGGGCTTGTCTGGTTTCGCGAGGGGCGTCAGTTGGGGTCCACACAGGAGTCAATTGTCGCCGCAGACTTTAGCGCGTGCCTGAAGGCGACACGATCTGGAGAACTGCCGAGCTACTGCGAACCGCCATCGCCGGTAAGCGGGTAAAGGACGCGCGGCCGGACGGACTGAGACGGGTGGTTGGCAGTACCGTCACTGCGGTCGAGCCAGTCGGCAAACACCTCTTCATCCGCTTTGACAATGGCTTTGCGCTGCATTCTCACATGCGCATGCGCGGCATCTGGCAGGTGTCCAAACCGGGCGAGCCCCCGCGCCGGCCGGAGTGGCAGCTCAAGGCGAGGTTGGAGACAGAGGACGCCGTCGCGACCTGCTTTGGGGCTCCCGTGATGGAGCTGATCCGCAACCCCGCCCCCGTCATCGGCCACCTCGGTCCCGACATCCTCAGGGACGATTGGTCCGCGCACGATGTGGTCAAACGTGCGCGTTCCATGGATGGCATTCCCATCGCGGAGCTCCTGCTCGACCAGCGGGTCACGGCCGGGATAGGCAACGTCTACCGGTGCGAGGCGCTGTGGCAGCAGAAAATCAACCCGTGGATGCCCGTCGCAGGGCTCAGCGACGAGGATCTTTGCAGCCTGTTCACAGCTGCGCGCAACGCTATGCGCGCCAATCTCGGCCCCGCCTGGCAGCGCAGATTCCCGAGCCACGGCCGCGGCGCGGTATACGGCCGGAGTGGCCGTCCTTGCCCACGGTGCGGAACTGTGATCCAGGCGCGGCGGATGGGAGAGAACGCGCGTGTCATCTACTGGTGCCCGCGTTGCCAGGGAACTCTCGCCATTGCTGGTCGGCCGGGCAGCTAGCCGAGCTCAGAATTTCGCCGTGGGCCCGGCGGTTGGCATTGTCGGGCTGGATGTAAGGCCGATTCAGGATTTGAGTTAGGGCGCTGCTCGATGTGAAGCCTCGTACCAGATTCCAGCGCTCCGAGTCAGAAGGCTCCCCAAACGCCGGCCTTCCGATAGCCCGAGAACATCGCCAGCGCGATTAGAAACTGCACGAGACCGATGATGCCCTGCAGAGCTTCGTACCAGTTTGGACCAGTTGCCGGCATGAGACCGGCGAGCTGAAGCGCAGATGCCGGAAGGCGCAAGACTCCGAACAGAAAGGCAACCATGATCAGCCAGAAGGCCCACCGCCAGCGGCGTACGATCCCGATCACCAACACGGCAATCAACACCTACAGCGCGGCAAGAAAGATCACATCGATCGTGCGCACATCTCCGGGCACCTGGCGCAGCGTCTGCGCGTAGACCTCGGGTGACAGGGCCAGAATCGCGACCAGTGCAATCCAGACAATGAGCAGGAAGCCAAGGGCCAGCAGTTGTGTCCGATTGAGAATGCTGCCCGCCCGACCAAAGCTCAACGAACGCGACCGATGACATACCAACCGGCGCGCCAGACAACGATGGTGGCGACCACGGCCTTAAAAATTCCTGGCTATGCCAGGTCGGCCCGCAACGCGTGGACCAGCATGGGCGGCTTCAAGATCTGAGTGGGGCGAGGCGACGTCTGGACAAACGCTCGTGCGCCTGCGCCGGTGAACCAGTTAGCTAACCGAATCGCCCGTGTAATCGAAGGTAGTGGCAAAACCACACCGCCCATGGAACTCAAATTGAAGCCGTGGGTCGCTAACGCGCAGGAGCTGATGCACTAGTTCGTCGCCTGGTCGGTCATGTCCCGGGATTCCGCACGATACAGCTTCGGTTGAGGGGTAGGTCGAGAGTGCCCGGACAGATACAGCATCGCCGGCGCGGATCTCCTGGCGGCCTCTGTCATGGACTACTTCGAGTTCGGCTTGGGCAACGCTCAGCACCTCGGTGATTGCCCCCGCGTAGTTTCGCGCCGGCGTTCCGCCTACTCGGCCGAGGAAAATGTCCGCAAGCGCCTTCGCCTGGGTCTGATTCGCTTGCTGATCGAGGTACAGCTCCACTCGCCAAGGCGCTCCCTTCTCGTCTTCGTCCCAATACCCCGCCATAACGACCGACAGACCAGCAAGGTCCAGTTTCTCGAATGTGCCCGTTGTGATCGTCCAGGCGAGGACAAACTGGCACAGCTGGTATGTCGCGCGACCGCCGTCGCGCGCGCCGACCCTCCGGCACGGGCAGACCGCCTCGCAGTTGCAGGCCTCGACGTATTGGCCTGCGACGCGCCAGATGGCCATCAGAGCAATGCCTGCGACGTCGCCACCACGCCTTGGTTTCCGCTCTACCCCATCGGTCCGCCGACGAAATTGAGGATCTCGGGTTGGACGATCACCGCAACACCGAGAATCACGCACACGACGCCGGAAATTCGAGAGAGCAGGACGCCGTGGCGCCATGTCTTCTCCAGGAAGAACAGCACCGCGAAGATCGCCATCCAAGCCAGGTTCATCAAGCCGAAAACAGCAAGCACCGACATGATGGCCCAGCAGCAGCCGAGGCAGTACAGGCCATGTGACGCGCCGGCTCGGGCAGCTACGGGACTGCCCCCGCCGAAATCGTGCGTGAGCACGAAACCGAGCGGTGACCGGCAAGCCTTCAGGCACACATTCTTCAATGGTGTGAACTGATACACGCCGGCGATGACCACGATGGCTCCGCCGACGCGCGGCAGCCAGACATTGATTGGCGTAGCGACTGACGAGCCAAGAAGCTGAATCAAGGTGAGCGGTATCAGGCCCGCCGCCGTCCAAATCAGGAGATACCCGAAAACGAAGGCCACTGTTGGCCATGCTCCCTCACCGCGTGACCGAACGACACTTGCGTGAGTGAGCACCATCGGTGCGATGGACGGGAACATCATGGCCACCATCATCAGGAACCAGGTGACTAGAAATAGCCCTGCGCCGAGCATGGCCATTCCACCCATGCCAACCATCAAGCCTGCCTGCTGTGCGGTCAGTAACCACGCCGAGGCAGCGCAAACCAGGAGTGCAGCCGTGATCGCCGTTGCAACGGGACGCGGCATAGAGCCGGCACCAGCCGGCGCGGGCCAACTGAACTGGCGCTCTGGGATCAGCCTGACCACTTGAAGGGCGCCGAGGAGGCGCGCTTGCCGGCGTTCACGTCCAGCTTCCAAGCCATGACTTCCCCCCCTCGCTACGCCTGACCTGAATCTCAAGAGCGTAGGTCGACCGCCTCAATGCGTCAAGGATGGCAAAGATTTGCCGTTCGGGGGCCGACTATGATCGCCGGACGATGGGCGACAGTCGGGAATCCGGCCCGGCGCTTCAAGCAGAGTGGCTCCACTGGGTCACCGCCAACCTGGGCGGACCTCCCGATCGCGCCCAAAGCGCTGCTGAAGCTGCCCAACAAGCCACCGTCAACGGCGGCGGGCTAAACGCAGCCATGGCGGCCGCAACCAACCGATGGGTCGAATCCGGTCAGGGCCAAAAGCCATTTTGGGAGATGACCTTCTGGGGAATATGGTTTGGACGGAAAGCCTGGATATTCGCGCTCTTCGCGGCTGTCGCGCAAGTCTTCTGGCTGTTTCCCCTGGGGTGGATAGCGGTCGTCGCTCTCACGCCACTGCCGCTGGCCGCAACTCTTTGGCATTTCTATGTCGCATACCGCTTGTCGAACCACGGCATTGTGGCGCCTGGCGCCCTGGTGGACGTGGCCATCAAGAACTCGGACGGCGATGTTTGTGTTGGAACATACCGCTGGCTCTTCGACGGCCCGCACCTCATCCGGCAGATGGGATCCACTCCGCAAGATGTGCTGATCCTCTTTGACCCGACATATCCGCGAGATGCAGTCGTGATCAACCGCTCGTTCACCACCAGCCGGTAGTCACTGGACTCGCGGCTCGCGAACGCCAAAACTGTTCCAGCTCGAAGCCGGCAGGCCGGACGAAGGGCTCGTTCGTCAATCTGGTGGCTCGAAGCTCATCGATGCACAGCACCTCCGCCCCACCTTTGCCCATGACGACAAGGCTCCACGAACCTGCCTTGAGCACAATGCCGAGAGGTCGAACGCTGACAGCCGGCTCATGACCGATGACCAGTTCCACCCGTCGGGAGTGTTTGATGCTTTGGCTCAGGCGCCGGAGCTCGCCGTGAGGAATCCGATGTCCCTGTGGCGCATCGGGATCATGAAGAAACCACGAGGCAAGCTGCTCGGCCTCTGTGGCCAGCATCGGGGCGATGGCGTTCAGCAGCTTATTTCGAGTCGCTCGGGCCGGCACTCCAAGGCCGAGGCGATGAGCGAGCTGAGGCTGGCCGACCAGGAACAATGATCCCGCCTCATCGGTGGTCAGGCCCGTAAGGCGCGTCTGGAATCCGTCCATCACCTCGATGCCTCCGTGGCCGCCACGCACCGTAAAGATCGGGACCCCGGCCTCGCTGAAGGCATCGACGTCGCGAAGGATGGTTCGCTCGGATACATCGAGCTGCCTCGCCAGCTCACGCGCGGTCAGCCTCCCTCGCCGTTGCAGGATCTGCAGCATCTCCAGCACCCGCGCCGCCCGCACCTCGTGAGCCTAAAGGAACATGACAGTAGATGTCCGGTTCGGGGTGCTACGGTCCGGCTATGGCTAAAGATGACGTTGACGGAACCGGCACCCCTGACGCTCCCTGGCGACTGACGACTCCACCTGGCAGCAGCGAATTCGAAGCGTACCGCGACCCCGACAGCGACCCTCCCGCGCTTGTGGTGCAGGTCGGAAAGACCCAGCTGCGCTACCACCTGTCGTGTATCGAGGATCTCCACAGGATGCTGACCGACCATGGCGACTGGATGGCACTGGGCAACACCGACGAACAGAAGGAAGCCCCGGCCGGGACCGTGGAGGCTTGGGGCCGTTCCCCGAAGAATCCCGTGCATGGGTGGTACGGCTTCAAGAAGGGCCTCCGCGGGCGGTTTGGTAACTACATTCCGCCTGTTCTCGAAGCCCTTGGTCTCGCGGAGGTCGAACACAACCCACGCAACAACCGTATGAAGGCGATCTGAGACACCAGGGCTGACCTCCCGTTTCTTCAGACCAGCGCAAGCACGCGCGCGGGATTGTCGACGAGGAGCTTGCGGACGATCGCGGCGTCGACTCCGCGGCGCAACAGGCGGGGCACGATTGAGCGGAGGATATGTGCGTAACCGAAGCCGCCGTATTTGAGGAGCTGCCCCTTGGTGCAGACGTCTTGCGCGATTAGCAGCCGGTCGACCCAGCCGGCGTCCAGCAGCTCGATGAGCGCATTGAGGCGCTCGCGATCGCTGGGCTCCGCCGAACCGTCACCGTCGAAGTAGGCCTCGGACCCAAAGGTGTCGTACTCGACGTAGGCACCGCGCTCGAGGATCGCTCGGTGGTAGGTCGTGTCGAGCTGCTCGTCGAGATGGCTGATCACCACCCGGCTCAGGTCAGCGCCGGCGGCCTCGAGGACGTCTATCGCGGCAAGCGCCTCGCGATGAAATATCGCGACGTGGACGTTGATCGCCAGACCAGTCCGCGCCTGCGCCGCCGCGGCCACGCGCAGGATCTTTGCCTCGTCGGGATGAATGGGCGAGCTGGTTCCGATCTCACCGATGATGCCCGGGCGAACGTCGGTGCCCCCGAGTCCGTGGGCGATGTCGTGAACGAGACGCTCGATAAGCTCCGGTTCCGAAAGAGCTGCAACCTCAGGAGGGTGCGAACGCTGCGTGTAATAGCCGCAGCCGGCCACTATGTGCACGCCGCTCTCCTCGGAGACCTGTCGCAGGCTCGTTGGTTGCGGGTTGATGCCGGTGATGGTCAGGTCGACAACGGAGCCGCCGCCGAGCTGCCGGTATGGGCCTAGCTCCGCCACCGTCACTTGCGGCTCGTCCAGCAGCAGGTTGGGACGGCTCACGTAAGGGTCGACCTGGAGCAATCCCCGATTTGCCAGCGTCGGCACGCTGTCAACGAGCGGGGCCTGCCATTCGGAGGTTGGCGGGTCCAAGAGATGAGTCAAGTCGATGAGCAGGTGCTCGTGCATCAGGGTGATCCCGAGGTCCTTAGCGGCGATCGGGCCGCGCACGGTCATCACCTGTGCGGCGGTCATTGACCGCGGCGGCCGTACTTGTCGAGCAGACTCAAGACCCGATCGATGGGAAGGGCGTGCACCACCCTGCCCTGTCTTCCGACCGTCGTCGTGGCGGCGAACAGCGAGTTGACGACCGCCTCCTCCACCGCCTCCACTACGCCTCGGAAGATTGGATTGAACGAATCGATATGTCGCGCGCCATCGGCGAGAGCCTGGACGCGCGTCACCGACCGTGGCTGGTCGTAGGGGATGGTCTGCGCGGTCGAGAACGCCATGAAGATCTCGCCAGAGGTGTTGCCGGCGAACGAGCCACATCGGGCAAGGCCTAATCCCGCCCGAAGCGCAAGCCGGCGCAGCTGGTGAGGCAGCATCGGCGCGCCGGTGGCGACGATGGCGATGCACGAGCCCTCCTCGTTCGCCGTTTCGGGCGGCATCAGGTCCTCGATCTCGCGGCCGACCGGGACGCCATCGATCCTGAGCTCAGAACGCGATCCGAAGTTCGTGAGCGTGAGAGCGCCGACCGTGTACGCCTCGCCGTCGACGGTCACGACCCGAGATGAAGTTCCGATCCCGCCCTTGAACTCGAAACAGACCATCCCTGTGCCTGCACCCACACAGCCTTCGGCCGGGAGTCCGTCTGTTGCAGTCTCGAGCGCCTGTTCGACCGCCTCCGCGGGAAGAGGAAATGCGACGGTGTCGTTGAGATAGTCGTCAGAACACTCAGTGACGACCGGCATGGTCACGTCTTCAACATCGGGATAGCGCTTCGCGATCCAACGTACTGCCGCCTCGTAGGCCGCGCCGATGTAGAGGCTGGAGGTCAGGATGATCGGGGACTCGAGAATCCCCCACTCGTTGAGCGCGGTGATGCCGATCATCTCGCCCCAACCGTTCAGAACTGCGGTCCCGGCGTAGACGGGCTCGCGCCACGGGAGCCCGGCATGGGGCCACATCGCTGTGACGCCGGTCCGCATGGCCCTCCCAAGATCGTCTGGGTCACGCGAGAGTGTCGTATGGCCCACGCGGACTCCGGCGACGTCTGTTATGGCGTTCTGCCGGCCTGCCGGCAACTGGCCCAGGCGAATGCCGACCTGGCGCGCCCTCATTCGTTCCGCAGGCATGGCGACAATCATGTCTGAGTCGCGCGGCTTAAACCGCTGAATGGTCAGGCGGGCGCGCCGCCGAACCCGATCTCGTTGCCGTCCGAGTCGCGGAAGGTAGCCTTTCGGACGCTAGCTGCCACTACGCCGACATTCCAGCGAGGGGCACGTCCCCAGCGGGCGGCTTTATCGAGTTGACGTCGAGTCCGGCGCGCGCGATCAACTAGGAGACCATCGAGTTGGAATTCCACATTTCACATCCTCGAAGGCCTCGCGCCTAAACCTAGCGAGCGATTGACATTCTCACGGCTTGCGCCAACCATCGCCCCCAATTCAGACTGAGGGAACCGGACGCCGATTCGGACCCCACCGTTGACGACTTCGCCGTGCCGGCCGGCCAGGTCGAGAAGCTTTCGGGCGATTCGGCCCGTAACGTCGAGAAATGCGAAGTCGGCGAAGTCCGCGATCTATCTCACTGATGCAACGCTCGTTGCCGGCGTTCTCGATAGCCCTGTAACTCTCATTGCGACTGACAGACGGCGTAGCACAGCCACCGGACACTGCACGTACTACTCGCTGGGTACGCCTCAGGGACACGGCCTTCGCACCTATTGGGCCGGGACGGGAAAGTTGGCAGGTTTCCACGCCACAGAGGTCTCAGGACCGACGACGGCCGAGGGGGTCTCGACGACCGGCACGTACGGGTTCGATCGCGATCATGAGGGTGACGAGGACAACGGCGACGACTGATCCCGACCTAGATCTCTCAGCTCACTCCGCGACGCGACGAGCACTCCCCACCAAGGGGGTGCTCCTACTCCTTGCTTATGATCAGAGTGCTTCAGCCTCCCGCAGCTCGCGGGGCGAGATGGTGCGCGAAAGGGGTAGGGCCATGGCGAAGACGGTGCCCATGCCAGCTGTGCTGTCCTCGACCGCAATGCCGCCGCCGTAACTCTCAACCAGCCGGCGGCAGATATACAGACCAAGCCCAATGCCGGGGACGACGACTTGCGGATCTGCGATCCGATAGAGCCGATCGAAGATCCGCTCGCGCTCGCCTTCCGGTATGCCGACTCCGTTATCCGTGATCCGAAGGATCGCCCGCCGAGACTTGGTTGACAGCCCGATCACGACTCGTGGCGTCCGAATCGTGTACGTCAGAGCGTTGTTGATGAGGTCATCCATGACGCGGCCAAGCCGGTTCGCGTCAGCCTCAACCGGCACCGGGTCAGGCGGCAGATCCACCGTGACGTCAGCCCTGAGCAGATCGGCTCGCGGGCGAACCCGTTCGACCGCGTCGTCCACCACCCTACGGAGGTCGAGCACCTCACGTTCGAGAAGCGGGCCTGTGAACTCGAGCTGGGAAGCGTTCATGAGCTCGTCCACGATTCTCTCCATCTCGTAGGTCTTGGAAAGAACAATGCCGAGCGGCGCCTCCCAAGCCTCCGGCGGGGAGCCGACTGTACCGCCCGACAACAGCGAGAGGTATCCGGCGACCACGGTCAGTGGGGTGAGCAACTCATGCGCTGCCATGTCCAGGAACGTGCTCTTGGTCTGACTCGCGGCGGAGGCGGACACGTAGAGTCGCGTCATCTCCTCTGTGCGCTCGCGTGCCACGACGAACGCCGTGAGCAGGAGTGAGGTCAGCGCGACGCACACGTTGAACACCTGCAGGGTGATCATTTTCTGGGCGAGCGTCTCGGTGGCGAACGGACCAGTTCCCTGCACGGCGGACCAGATCGCGATACCGGAGGCGATCAGGGCGGCCGGTGTAGCGCCGCGCAGATGGAAGCGCCAAGCCGCAAACATGATCAGAGGAAAAACCAGGTACTCGAGGCGGAGGCGGTTCTGGAAGAGCACGAATGTCAGGACGCCAACTCCAAGCAGGAGTCCGATGAGCTCCGGAGCCTGGCGCCGCGTCGGCGGCGGAGATCCCGCGCTGGGCAGCAGGCTGAGGAGGAATGGCGCCACCAGGAGAACTCCCATCGCGTCCCCAGTCCACCAGACGGCCCACGTAGGCAGCGCGGTGTCGATCGGGACAACCCCCGACAGGACGAGCACGGAGGTTCCTGCAGTTGCACTGATGGTCATTGCAACCAGGGCGCCGAGGATGATGATCGAAGCGGCATCCCGCAAACGGTCAAGCTCGATCCGGAAACCAGTTAGACCGAGCAAGGCCGCGGCGGTCAGCGGCGCCAGGGTGTTTCCGGCCGCGATGGCGGCGGCGCCCAAAGGGGATGGGCCGATCGGAAGGTTGACGGCCAGGGCGGCAAGAAACACCGCCGGCCAAACCCGTCGACCGAAGATGAGGACCGCCACGAGGGCGATTCCAGTCGGAGGCCAGATTGGTGTCACCTGACCATGCACCAGCGCCAGCTCCAAACTCGCGTGAGCCGAAAACCAGTAGGCCAGCGCGACCACCGCCAGCTGCAGCAGGGCGATAGGCGCGCTCGCGGTGCGATCCGGCAGTTCCGGACCGGCTCGCGCGACAGGACTCATCGGCGATATGGGATAACGGCACCCTGGGGACTTTCTTGTATCGCAGGGATCACTCCGGGCGCCTCGAAGCCGCGTTCCAATCGACCTCCTCCAGGGTGCTCGACACGACGTACTTCTTGGCCGCGTCGATCGTCTGCGCGAAGGGTTCCATC
>DATCPU010000403.1:0-9544 GCA_036569925.1 Candidatus Dormiibacterota bacterium | reverse complement strand
ATTGCACTCCGTGCCGCCGGTCGGCGCGCCGAGATCCCGCGACCGGCGAGCTTCTACTGCCATTTCCTCAGCGCGCCGGCCTTCGACGATGTCGAACTGAGGGTCGAGGTGCTGAAGCGAGGGCGGCGCTCGGAGGCGCTGACGGTGGGAATGACCCAGCGGGGAAAGCCCATCCTCCAGGCGCTGGTGAGGACCGCGGCGGATGCCCCGGGTTACCGGCATCAGGAAACCGAGGCTCCGGCTGTCGCGCCGCCGGACGCATCGGCGCCCGTCAATCCTGCTCGATACAACTTCTGGAAGAACGTCACCTGGTGTCGTCCGAAAGGGGCCGAGGGGCCCACAGCGGCCATCGTCAGGGACTGGCTGCGCTTCGAGCCCACGCCATGCTTCGACGACCCCTTCATCGACGCCGCCCGTCCGCTCATCCTGCTCGATACGTTCGGCTGGCCCGCCGTCTATGAGCGGTATCGAGGGGCGGACTACACGGCCCCCAACCTCGACATCTGCGTCAACTTCCACCGTTCGGCCGTCGGGAGCGAGTGGCTCCTGGTCGACCACGAATGCCCGGTCGCCGACGACGGTCTGCTCGGCGTCAGCGGCCGAATTTGGAGCGACACTGGTCACCTGCTCGCGACCGGCATCGCGCAACTCTGTTGCATCCCGCTCCCGAGCGAGGTCTAGGGCGGACCAACCCGATCGGCGCGCTGGCAGGCACCTAGCTCGGCTAAAGCGTCGGTGAGGCAGGTGCCGTCGGGCAGCGTCAGCCGCGGATCCAGCTCGAGCAGGGGGGCCAAGACAAAGCGGCGGCTGGTCACCTCGGGGTGCGGAAGCGTGAGGCGGTCGGTCGAGAGCTCGATATCGCCGAGCAGGAGTAGGTCTACATCGAGCGGGCGCGGGCTGTGGCGGGGGGCGTCGAGGGCGCGGCCACGCTCTGCCTCGATCTCCTTGCAGACATCCAAGAGCGCCTCCGGCTCCAGCTCGGTGCGGATGCGGATCGCCGCGTTGAGGAAATCCGCCTGGTCGAGCACCTCCCCGACCGGCTCGGTCTCATAACCGGAGGAGACCGCCTCGACCTTCACTTCGCGCTCGCCGAGCATCTCGATCGCCGCACGCAGATGCCCAGCCCGGTCGCCGACGTTCGAGCCCAGCCCCAGATACCCAGTCCGCACTAGGACTCCTCGCCGTTGTCCTCGTCCTCCTCGTCGCCGCGTTCCTGAGTGACCTCTACGCCGACCTCCTGGATCGCCAGCGGCAGGGGTGGCTCGGGCTTCGAGGCGCGGACGCGGACCGACTCGCAGCCGAAGCGCTCGATCAGGCGGCCGCCGACGACCTGGGCGAGGCGCTCGAGCGTGCGGTAGCTGCGCTCGGTGGCGGCGAGGGCGACGATGTCGCAGACCTCGCTGTAGTCGACGGTGTCCTCGATCCGGTCGGTGAGGACCGCGTCGCAGTCGGGCACGTCGAAGGAGATGTCGAACTCGATCCTCTGGCCGACCTCCTGCTCGGCGTCGCTGACACCGTGGTGGGTGTAGATCGAGATCCCGCGCAGGTCGACCTCGACCCGCGATTCGATCCCGTTGCCGTTGGGTTCGTCCATTTCCGGTGAACCTAGCCGATGCATGGCGGCCACAACCTTGTGAGTGAGCCAGACCAGGTTGTGATCTACCCCCGTCTTGACGGAGTCCTTGATCTACCCCCGTCTTGACGGAGTCCTGTTTCTAGAGTCCTTCGGCACCAAGGAGGATTCAGATGTCCCACAGGTACCTAGCAGAGGTTCGTTTTCAGGTGATCGAGCTAGCTCGATCAGGCACCAAAGTCGCCCAACTCGCCGAGACCTTCGGAATGAGCGACGCCACCATCTACAACTGGCTCAAGCAGGAGCGGGTCGACCGCGGTGAGAGCCCCGGGCTGAGCACCGAGGAGGCCCTCGACCTCGCCGCAGCCAAGCGCCGGATCAAGCAGCTGGAAACCGAGCTGGCGGTCTCGCGCAAGGTCAATGAGGTCTTCCTCGAGGGAGACCTGCCGCCAAAAGGCTCTTCCCGGTGATCGAGTCTCTGATCGGGCAGGGGATCAACGTCCGCCACGCCTGCCGGGTGCTCGGCGTCTCGGAGTCGGGCTACTACGACTGGAAAGACAGACCGGACCCACCGCGGACCTTGCGGCGGATCTGGCTGGCCGGTGAGATCGCCGACGTCCACAAGGCCTCCGCCGGCACCTACGGCTACCAGCGCGTGACCGCCGAGCTGCGCCACGGTCGCGACATCGTCGTCGGCCACAACACGGTCGGCAAGATCATGCGCGAGATAGGGCTCAAGGGACTGCCGACCCGGCGTCTGCCCAAGGGCGCACGACTGGCGCAGATCACCTCCCTGGACCTCGTGCGGCGCGAGTTCGGACGCAACGGACCCAACCAGCTGTGGATGACCGACATCACCGAGCACCCGACGAGGGAGGGCAAGATCTACTGCTGCGTCGTCCTTGACGCCTTCTCACGGCGCGTCGTCGACTGGTCGGTCGAAAGCACCCAGACCACTGTTCTGGTCACCAACGCGCTGGGGATGGCCACCAATCGCCGCGATCGCGCCGAAGGTCTCGTGATCCACTCCGACCGCGGCGTTCAATTTACGTCCTGGGCCTTCAGCCACAAGGTCCGCGACGCCGGCATCGCCCCCTCGATGGGAGCCGTCGGCAGCGCATACGACAATGCGATGGTCGAGTCGTTCTGGGGGCGGATGCAGGTCGAGCTCTTCAACCGCAAACGCTGGAAGACCCGGATCGAGCTCGCAACCGCCATCCACGACTACATCGAGCTCTTCCACAACACCCGGCGCCGTCACTCGGCGCTCGGGATGCTCAGCCCAACCGAATACGAGGACCTACACAACACGACCCGGGAAGCCGCCTGACTCCAGAACCGCGACTCCATTTTTTCGGGGGTAGATCATTGACTCCGTGGAACCCGGTCCGGCTCAGAGCGCGATCTCGGCCGCTCGCTGGGAATCGGGCGGTAGGGGCCACCCCGACCTACCGCAGATTGGAGCACGCCTACGGCGTGCTGGGCTGCGGGTAGGTCGGGGGCAGGGCCAGGCTGAAGCGGGATTTCCCTATCTCGTGAGAATCACCGACGTAAAGTTCGAACCCGTTAGCGGAGTCTCTGGCGCGCCCAGGAAGGACACAGCCAGGGAGCCGGTCCACAACGGCGGCCCCTTGTGCCGGCGACGGAAGGTAGCGGTGCCGGAAAAGGGTGGTGGTGGGGTCACAGTCGCAGTCGTGAGTCGGCGGTCGAACTTGAAATCCGAAGGCGCAGCGACCACCGAGGCCCAACGGAAGATCGAAATAGCTCCGTTCTTCTCGGTCGAACTGGCGACAAAGCCGACGCGTCCATCGTGGTGGCCCCTCGCCGCCGCCGCGAAGCCTAATGCGCTGTGCGCAGTAGTAGCACCCAGATACGGCGGGGAAGCCACATGAGGGTGGTGATGACGCTTTCCCCCGCCGGAGCCGTTGCTAAAGGTGGCGCAGAATACCCCTTCGGGAGTTCCAACCGACCCATTGACCTCCGAGGCTTCAACAGTCGTGTAACCGGCCTCCCCTTCGAATCGTATGACCCCGACAAAGGTCCCCTGCCTCCGCACAATGTTTCGCGGTGCCTTGCAGGCTTTCGGGAGCTTCGGTCGCCTCTTGGTGATCGCCCTCCCAGATGGAACAAATCGCAGCGAGATTTCTCCCAACGCACCGAGGTTCGCTTCCACCCCTTTCGGCGACGCTGCCCCCGTAACGCTATACGTAGTCTCCACGACATGACTTGAACGCGGTTTCCTTTCGGCGACGGTTATCGTCAGCTCGTGCCGACCAGCCGACATATGGATCAGATAACCGTTGCTCGCCTGTAGGGAAAACTCAGCCGAGAATGGCCGCGCTCCCTCTGCGCTGGCAGCCGTTGCCGGTGCAAGGCAAAGCACCGCCAGCGCCCCTAGACCACAGACCCTCGCAAGTGCGACTCTACTCATCAAAATCCCTTCCCTGAATCTGGTCCCCATCGCCATCTAAGCCTAGAAGCCCTTTACGGCATCTGACCGCCCGACCCGCCACGTCTCGATCCTATCCTCGGCAATGATCTCCTTGATTAGTGAGTCGCTCCCGCCAACGAGCGTCGAATCAAAGTCGATATCAGTCACGAGACACCACGTCTTGTCAGACGGCCAAATGTAATTAGGTGAGGTATGCATCAGATCCTTCTCAACAAGTTCCACGGCGGATTTCAACGGCCCACCCAAGAGGAGATAGTCACGCCCGGCATGGCGGGGGAGCCCAAACCGTGGTATCTCGGCGCCCGATCTCTTTCCCACCGCCCGCCATAACGCGGCATAGTCCTCTGTCCCCCAACCGGTCCAAATGCCGAAATAGCAACACTCCACCACAGCGGTATTTTTCGCCAAGACTTTGCAGAGCTTTCCGAGAACCTCTCTGCCCAGACCTATTTCTGGACCTGATCCGCTCCAACTCGCGCCAATCACGTGTTGCGAATCTCCAACACCTTCAGAAGAATGCCACTGCGCATCAGCGGACGTTTCACACCCTTCAGCTCTTGCGATTTCCGCCCAAGTGACCGGCCTGCCCTCCGGAGTAGTTCCGTCAAAGATGCGCCCGGGATGCAGAATCCTGACGTAAGCGTCAAACTCGCCTGGCACGACACTGACAACCACGCCCGAGTCGAAGTCAGCTAGCGCTGTAGAAAGCCACCTAGCAGCTAAACCATCACGGGGAATCGTTAGGGCGGGTTGCGACATCGGCTACAACTCATTCTAGGCCACATTCGACATACTGAACTTTGCTCGTGCTGGTGCCAGTTAGGCTCGGAGGAGCATAGGCAGGGTCGCTAGGTGGAGCAATGATAGTAATTCTGGCAGTCGCACGGTAGAAGCCAGTTTTACAGGGCGCGTTGACCCGCGCAACTACGACAGGGTCTTTTTTGGGCGTTACGGGAATGGTCGGCGCCAGCCGTTCGACGTGCACAGCACGGACTTGCTGGCCATTTCGATATAGGTGCACCGAGTGAACGACGACCGTCACAGCGCCGTGGCCTCCTCCTCGTCCCCTACAGTCGCCTTCTATCTGAGCATTGACGCGACGGCCGCCGCTATGGGTTGAGCGATGAGGATGTGCGGCATTGATGTCGCAGTGAATATGTGGCGCCAGGCCTCCGAAATCGAAGCTGTTAATCGGATCGGCATTTGCGTAGTCGTATGCGTTCGCTGATCCCCCCGGCACGAGATCGGTCGAGATGAACCGCCCCATCGCCGGCACATAGCTCCGCGCTCCCATCTGGATCACACCTGAGGGAAGTTCGGTGCGGCGCCGCTTGCCTCCCAGCCAGCCGTATCTTCCCGCCGAGCCTGACTTGGGGTTGCCGAACTCGTCGTAACGGAAGGTCGACGTCGGTTCTTGGGCGAGCTGGCTGAGACTGGCGGTGGCTGCGACGTTGCCGTGCAGATCGCACAGCTGCAGGACGGCTTCTTTGCCGTTTTCCTGAACCGCGGCGAGCTCCCCTCCGATGCCGACGATGTTGCGGGTCCAAGTCGTCCCTCGCTGGGTCCAGGCGGGGGAGTCGGTTTCGCCGGCGTAGTGGAAGACTTCGGCCCCTTCCAAGCCGCCGCCGGTCTGGGTGCGCTGACGCTGGCGCAGGGCTGCGTCGAGCTGGAAGGTATTGGTGATCGCGCCCTGGGACTGGCTGGCGACCATGTCGTTTGAGAAGTAGCTGGTCGTCAGGGTGTTTCCGCCGGCATCGGCTGCAGGCAGGCTGGTGATACGGCCGAAGTTGTCGTAGGTCAGGCCGGTGGCGAGCAGGCGATCGCCGGTGTCGTAGCTGTAGGACTGTTTGGTGCCTGCGGAATTGGGTTCGCAGGCACCGCCCGCTCCGGGAGCGTGGGTGGTGAGCGCCGTGCGGTTGGAGTCGGCTTCGTAGCTGTAGGAGCGGGTGGTGCAGGAGCTGGCGGCGGGGGTTTCCTCGGCCTGGGTGAGGCGGCCCGCCTTGTCATAGGCGTACTGCATGATCGAGAGGGTGCCCGTTTCCTTGACTATCTTGCCGAGGCCCGAGCGTTCCTCTTCGAAGTTGAGCCAGGTGCAGTTGCTGACGCAGCCAGTGGTCTTCTGGTAGCGCAGCCCGACCGGCGATCCGGTGGCGTCGTATGTCGTTTCGGCGGTGACGCCGTTGGGCAGCCCCTCGGCGAGCATGGCGCCGTCAGCGTTATAGGCGGCGGTGAAGGTTCCCGCGGCGGAGTCTTTCAGTTCGGTGAGCGCGCCCGAGGTGGCGTCGTAGTGGAATTCCTGGACGCCCTTGCCGTCTGAGGTGAGCACCGGCCGGCCGAGGAGGTCGTAGGCGACACCCGATTTGTTTCCGTCGGCGTCTTCGTAGGTGATCGGGCGTCCCAGTTTGTCGTAGGCCGTGGTAACCGCCTGGGAATCGAAGCCCGTGCAGTTTTCCGGTGCTTCGCAGACGAAGTGCTGGCTTTCGGGCGCTCCGGTGCTCGAGCTGTAGAGGGTTTCGACCGTCGGGATCGAGGTGCCGCCGCCGCTGATCTTGCGCTTGACGGGGCGGCCCACCGCGTCGTAGGTCATCGTCACTGTTCGCTTTTTGGCTGCTTCTTCTGAGCCTCCGGGGCTTTCGATGACTTCGGTCGGCTCGTCGAGCGAGGAGTAGGCGGCGACCCGTTTCACCAGCAGCTGGGGGTTGGCTTCGGCGGGGCTCGCCTGCGCGGCGGGCAGCACCTTGCAGGGGAGGTTGGCCCAAGCGGGCTTGTTCCTACAGGCGCTTTCGGGCGACTGTTCCTGTGCCGAGTAGTAGACGGTCTTCGTCGTGTGCGCGTCACCGCCTTCGGGTTTGGCGGGCAGACGGGTTTCGATCGGCAACCCCGTCGATTCTTCATACACCGTGACCGTAGTCAGGTTGAGATGGCCTTCGCCTGGGTCGACAATTTCTTCGGTCGGCTTTCGAAGTTTCCAGTTGTAACTGGCCTTGGTGACGCGCGGTTCTATGTCTTCTTTGCCGGGGACCGCCGTGGCGACCGTTTCCTTGGTCGGCAGGCGCGGTGCCGTTTCCCCTGCTTTGAGTTCGAAGCCTTTGTCGTATTCGGCCGTGGTATGGGCTCGGGCTTCGGCCGTTTCGCCCGATTCAAGCCGCACTTTGTGCAGCGGTCCCCACGATTCCAGCATCTCGGTGCCATCAGTCGAGTAGGTCGAGTGCGTGTCAAGTTCGTGGGAGCGGATCACGGAGCTTTCGCCAGCCGCGAGGGCGGTGAGGCGATTCTGGGCGCTCAGCGAGCGCACGACGTTGCCGTGCTGGTCGGTTTCCGTCGTCGTTATCGCCGAACCGGTGACGCCGGGCGGAGCGGCCGAGGCCGTATTGACCTCATAGCCTTCGGGGTCCAGGTAGTTGACGGTCGCCTGGGAATAGTCGTTGGGGCGCGGACCGCTCGGCACTTGGGTGGGCGGGAAGATCGCGGTGGCGTCGAGCGGATAGTCGGCCTGGCCCCATTTCGCCACCGTGGAGGGGCTCACGTTATAGGGGGCGCCTTCGCCGCTGATCGGCACCTGATATGCGATCGTGGTCTGGGCGCTCGAGGGGCTTTCCAGCAGGCTGGCGCGGCTGACGCTCTTCAAGCGTTCGAAGAGTGCCGCGTCGCGCCAGGCGTAGAATTCCGATCCTTCTTTGTGCTGGAATTCAGTCGAGTTGTAGTAGGTGAATTTCCAGGGTTCTTCACCGGGAGGCGTCAGCGACAGCATTTTCGAGCACGTTTCGCAGCTACTGCCGTAGGCGTTGCCATACGAATACGTCTCTTTCAAGTTCGGCGATATTCGCGGATCCCACTCTGCGATCAGGCGGTAGTGGGAGTCGTATTCGTATTGCGCGACTACCTTGGCCTGCGATTCCTGACCAGAGCTGTTGTAATAGGTGATCGAGGACAGGCGCTGCCATCCACCGCAACTGCATGAGAAGTACTGGAAGGTGAGGGTGCGGCATCCGACCGTTTTGATCGCTTCCGAGTCGCTGCAGGTGATGCCGGCTGCGGCAGGGGCGATCATCTTCGCGAGCCGGTACTCGCCGGTGCCTTCGATGTGTTCGTAGACCATCCGCGCCGATTTGGCGGTCGCCTGCCAAGAGACCGACGCCGATCGATATGAGCCTTCGATTCCGACTTCGTTCTTAACGAAGACGGTATGGGTTCCTTCGGGACTGGCAAGTTCAAAGGTTGCGCTTGCACCTTCGCCTTGCTTGGTCAGCACGTATTCCTTCATGTATTCAGGGGAGACGTAGTTCCCGCCCACGATTTCGAAGGACGCCGCTGAGCCTTCGTTGCCGAGCAGTTCGATCCAGCTAGATGCCGGGATGGCTTCTTCTATGAGCACGTTTTCGCATTCTTCTTTGCCGCCTTCCACCCAGCATTCTTTTTCGTATACGGCCGGCACTTCGTTTTCGTGGCGTTCGCGCAGTTCGCTCCAGGCTTCGCCTTCAAATGCCTGTTCGACCGGCGCCGATGGCTGCCACATGCCGCCGAGCGCCATCGAGTTGACTTTCTGGTTGCGGTAGTTCGATTCGTAGACGCGCGTGAATTCGAGGTTGGATTCCGAGCCGGGCACTGGGATCGAGACGTCGCTACGGCTTATCGTGTACTGGCCGGTCAGCAGGTCGAGGTTCGCCGGACCGATCGATTCCGTAGCATCAGTTGGAGAGCCAACTCCACCGTAGGTATAGATGAATTCGGTGGTCACGGGCTGGCTTGCACCGGCCGCTTTCGCGCCGCCGTCGAATACCGCTCGCAGCTTGATGTCTTCTTCCTGCAGACCCCAACCCTTTTCTTTGACAGCTTCGAGGTAGTTGAAGTAGACGGGTTCGGCGTGGCCCGGATTGCTGCTTGCCGGCAGCGGCCACGTCACCCGTTCGCCTTTGCCGTTCAGCACGAATTCGGCAGGAATCGTTCTGAATTCTTTCCATGCACCGATCTTCAGCTGATAGCTGACGCCGGTCACGCCTCCTCCTTCGGGCGGGTTTCCCCATTCGGCTTCCAGCGTGAAGTAGTGGCTTGATTTTCTGCCTTCTTCGGGCGATAGGAGCTTGCTCGTCGCCGGCGCGTCCGGATAGATCGCGGGGTTGAGCTTCCATTTGGCCGGGGTCGGATCGGCGTTTCCTTCTTTGTCCGTGGCGGCGACGACGAAGGTATGCCAACCCGGGCTGAGGTGTTCGGGCAGCGAATATGGGGACGTGCAAGTCGTTTTAGGTTCTTCGTTGGGGTCGTCGAGCGAGCACTTGAAGGTCGATTCGGTCTTGCTAGAGGTGAACGTGATCGGAGGCTCTTCGCCGCTGGTGTAGCTCGGCATCGGCGAGGTAACCGTCGTGTTTGGCGGCCACCTCGTCCACTTCTGCACCCGGTTGTTGCCTGCGTCGGAGACCCAGATGCTGCCTTTGCCGTTGGTGAGAAGCCCCGTCGGGTAGCTGAAGCTGAACTGCCCGGTGGCGGTGCCGGCGGTGCCGAACTGGGCGATGTATTCGCCG
>DATCPU010000402.1:0-4906 GCA_036569925.1 Candidatus Dormiibacterota bacterium | reverse complement strand
CGCTGGCGCCGTAGAGATGGGTGAAGGCCCGCTCTGCGTCGAAGAGGGTGTCGAGCCGCTTTGACTTCAACAGGAACCGAGTCCGCCTCCACCCACCCTGCCCGACGGGGCCCGGGGCCTGGGGCGGCGAGGAGCCGTCGGGGGGGCCGCTGAATTCGGCCGTAAGATCACGGAAGTTGGCCAGCAACCGACGCCCGTACTCGGTGCAGATCGACTCCGGGTGGAACTGGACGCCCCACTGCGGACGGTCGCGATGTTCGGTGGCCATCAGCACGCCGTCGCTCGTCCATGCGATCGGCTCCAGGCAGTCCGGAAGCGGTTGCTCGACGCAGAGCGAGTGGTAACGGACGGCCTGGAACTCGCGCGGAATTCCCGCGAAGAGCGGCGAGCCCTCGTGAAGGACCGCGCTGAGGCGGCCATGCATCACCTCCGGAGCGTGGTCGACCTTTGCCCCGTTAGCCCAGCCCAAACCCTGATGGCCGAGGCAGACCCCGAGCAGCGGCGCCTTGCAAAGGCGGACCGCGTCGGCGCAGACGCCGAAGTCGCCCGGGCGGTCAGGGCGACCAGGACCGGGCGAGACGACGACGTTGTCGAACGCCAAGGCCGACAGCTCATCCCAACTCGCCTCGTCGTTGCGGACCACGATCGGCTCGTCGCCGTTCGCCTCGGCCAGCAGCTGGAAGAGGTTGTAGGTGAAGGAGTCGTAGTTGTCGATCAGCAGCGTCTTCACACGAGATACTTGCGTAGGACCTTTCCAAGCGGGCTCTTGGGTATCTCATCGCGGAATTCGACCACCTGAGGCACCTTGAAATTGGAGAGTCGCTCGCGACAGAAGGCGATCACCTCCCGCTCCTCGCAGTACTCGGCCGGGACCACGGCCGCCTTGACCAGCTCCTCGCCCTCGACCTGACCGGGGATCCCGACGACGATCGCCTCCTCGACGCTGGGATGTGCCTCGATGACGTCCTGCACCTCGATCGGGTCGACCTTGTAGCCACCGATCTCGATGAGGAGCTTCTTGCGGCCCTGCAGATAGAGCAACCCCTCCTCGTCGAGACGCCCCAGGTCGCCGGTGAAGTACGAACCGCCCCGGAACGCCTGCTGGTTGAGCTCGTCCATCTCCGCGTATCCATTCGTCGCCGCGGGGCTGGAGACCGTGACCTCTCCAACCTCTCCAGCGGGCAGCGGTGCCCCCTCGTCATCGACGATCTGGACCCGGGCATCACCGAGAGGGGCGCCGACCGACTCGAACGTCGCGACCGGGTCATCGCTCATGTTGGCGCTGATGATCCCCGTCTCCGTGCTGCCGTAGAGCTGCCGCACGAGCAGCCCAAAGCGCTCGCCGAAGGCCTCGAAGCTCGCCCGGGGAAGAGCCGTTCCCGCGGAGAAGCAGAGGCGCAGCGAGGAAAGGTCCGCACCGGCCGGTGCCTCCGCCATGAGGCGGTAGTTGAAGGGGACCCCGGGAAACACCGTCAGCCGCTCCGCCTCGATCAGCTCCAGAGCCCGGTGGCGCTTGAGCAGGAAGGGATGCGGGTCCTCGAGGATGACCACGGTGGCCCCGGAGATCGCGCTGCCGAAGAGACAGGCGCCCATGCCATAGGTGTGAAAGAGCGGAACCGCGCTGAGGATCCGGTCCTCGGGCGTCAGGCCCAGCTCACCGTAGAGCGTTGCCTCGGCGAGGCACTGGCGATGCGTGCGGGGAACCAGCTTCGGTCGCCCGGTCGAACCGGAGGAGTACTGGTAGACGAGGATCTCATCGGGATCGCGGTCGGCAAGCCGTTGCGCCGAACCGCATTCGACCAGTGCGGCGAGCGTCGGCGACTGATCGTGGGCGGTGCTGGCGCTGATCACCTCGGCCGGATGCTCGAAGCCGGCGACGATGCGCTCGCAGACTCCGGCGGTGCGCTCGTTGCCGATCACGGCTCGCACATCGGAGGCGCTGAAGCAGAACTCCAGCTCCGCCTGCTTGAAGGCGGGATTGACCGGAACCACCCTCCCACCGAGCGCGACGATGGCGTGGAAGCAGACCACGTACCAGGGGTCGTCCCGAAGCGCAACGGCGACCGCGTCCCCAGGTCCGATGCCTCGCTCAGCAAGGCTGAACGCGAGACGCTCGATCCTCTCCACCAGCTCCGCGTAGGAAATCCGCTCGTCCCCGTAGACGACGGCGGGATGGTCGGGCCGGCTCGCGACCTGCTCGTAGAGCAGCTGCATCAGCATCGGCGCCTAGCCTCCCTTGGCTGTGACGAAAGCGACGATCTCATCAATCGTCTTGAAGTTCTCAGGCATCAGATCGTCGTCAGACACCTGAATCCCGAACCGCGCTTCCAAAAAAGCAACCAGCTCGGCGATGGCGAGCGAGTCGAGGGTGTCGCTTGCGAGGAGGTCCTCGTCGCGGGCGATTTTCTCGCCGTCCAGCGTGATTTTCTCGAGAATGAATCCTTCGACCTCGCTACCGATGTCCATCTCTGCCTCCTTCGTCATACGGGTAGAACGACCTTTTGCCGAAACCACAGCCGCCTCTTGCGTTCCAGGATCCACATCGACTCGTATCCCCGCGACCTGTAGGCCCAGAGCGCCGGACGGTTGCCGCTGTCGACGTAACCCCAGAGGCGGCGGTAGCCCCGGTCACGCAGGGACTTCTCGATTTTGCAGAGGAAATCGGCTGCCGTTCCGGAGCCACGGAACTCCTCCAGCAGATAAAAGTCAGTGCCGTAGACATCGCCGTCCTCCAGCTCGATGCCCAAATCCAGGTCACGAAGGTCAGGATGAAGCTCGGGCGCATCACGATCGACCCACCAGTAATAGCCGACCAAGCGGTCTCCCCGCCAAGCGACGAAGCCATGGAAGCCGGAGGCGACGTTGGTGGCGAAGCGCTTGTCCACCTGCGGACGGCCCCGCCGGCGGTTCAGATCCGCCAGGGCCGGCAGATGCTTCGCCTCCAGATCCTCCACACGCAGGTCGCCGGGACGACGCGATTCGACGATCGTGTCCAGCTGCTTGAGCAGGACTATGAAGCGCTGGTCGAGATAGAACAATCTCCGCAGTCGGTGGCCGACGGCGGCCAGCACCGCCCGGAGACCGTATGCCTGGATATATAAACGAATCCTGACCAGCATCCGCGGCAGGATGGCACAATGAACGGCGTGTCCCCGCAAACACGGCCCGATCCGGCGAAGGGCGTCTTCGAGACGTTTTTGGTGGTCGAGGGAAGACTGATCGAGCTCGACGCTCACCTGGCCCGGCTCGGGGCGAGCGTTGCGGTGCTGTTCGGAGCGAATCTGACGGACGAAACGCGCGAGGCGGTGGAGGAGCGTGCTCGTGACATGAGCCTCGGGCGCCTGCGGGTCACGCTCGCCCCGATTGGAGACGAGGGCGAGCTGAATAGAGAGATAGTCACAGCCGACGTCGACCCCGCGCTCGTCTTCCCCACCGCCGAGCGGGCCGTCGTCGCCCACAGCGTCCTGGTCGAGGGCGGGTTGGGCTTGCACAAGTGGGCCGATCGCGACCTGATCGCGGGGGCGGAAGCGAACCTGGGCGCCGGCGAGGTGCCGCTGATCGTCGACCGTGGCGGCGTCGTATTGGAGGCATCGCGGGCAAACGTGTTTGCGATCCGCGGGGAAACACTGGTGACGCCCCCCGCGGACGGACGCCTTCTTCCCGGTATCGCCCGGCGCCGAGTGATGGAAGCGGCCGACGCCTGCGGGTTGCTGCCAGATGAGACCGAGCTGACGATCGATGACCTGATCGCGGCGGACGAGGTTCTCCTGGCCGGGTCGGTGCGCGGCATAGAGCCCGTACGGGCGATCGATGGCGCCGAGCTCGGCGATCAGAATGGCGCGGGCATCCGCGTCGCGGCCGAACTGAGACGCGGCTGGATGCCCAGCCAGGTAAAGATCTGACCGCGATCAGGAGGACTGCGCGTCCCGGTACGTAGTTCAGGCCAGGAGCGGCAGCCGCTGCAAGCGCTGCAGGCGCTCTGCGACCCGGTCGGCACGAGCGGTGAAGTCGCCCATCGGGGCGTCGGCTGCTTCGGTTGCCGAGTCCACTGCCGACCCATTGCTGCCCAGCATGATGCTGGCGCGTTCGGCGAGCTCGGCGGCCCTACGCGCCTGCTCCGCTGCGTCAAGAGCCGCGGCCCCGACCGTCATCACGGCTGCCTCGGAAGCGCGAGCGGTAGCGAGGGCCTCATCGATTCGTTCCACCAGCTCACCGAGCAGAGGCGGGCGAGAACGTTCGGGCAAGAGCCAGTCCTCAGCGCAATCGCGCTCGTAGGCGTTCATGCCTCAATGTACGGCGGCGAGGCGCAAATCCCTGCGATCCAGCCGGCAGGGATTGAGGGGGCTTTCCGCTAGGAAACCGGCTGCACTTCGCCCCTCGCGGCCAAACGTAGCGCTTCACCGGGAACTGGGCTGTAGACCTCGACCTGTAGATTTGCCCCCGGATAGGCGAGGTGGGCGTTGTCCGGCGAGGACGGATCGATCAACAGCACCGCGCCGTCATCGGTCTTGCCAAGTTTCGCGCCGTTCTGTTCACGCATGGCTTTCCGCAACGCCACAACCCCATTTTCGGCCGGGTAGGTGGCCACGGTGATGAATTTCGCTCGCTTGTCCCCAGCTTCGGCGCCCCCGGTGAGATAGCGGATGTAGACCCGACCCGATTCGGAGTCGGTCAACTCATAGCTCTCGTTGCGGCGTTCGCCTAGCCAGTAGATCGGTGAGCCGTGTTCGTCGGCGAATTCGGAGAGCTCCGAACTGGAAACAGCCTCCGGTTCGCCCGGCACTGGCGACGAGGAGCTGTCGTCGCGGGTCAGCCAGACGACGACCATCGCGACGAGCGCGATCGAGAGCACGACTAGAAGAACGGTTGGCCAGCGTCGGTTCATGGCAAGAGCGGATGAGAACAC
>DATCPU010000401.1:0-9121 GCA_036569925.1 Candidatus Dormiibacterota bacterium | reverse complement strand
GGGGACGCACCGATGGCTGGCTCGAACAGCTGCGCGGAGTGGAGGCCGAGAAGCGGGCGGCCGAGCAGGAGGAGTTGAACGACAATCGCTCGCCTCTGCACCCGGTCCGCGTCTATAAGGAGCTGGGGGAAGTTCTCGACCGCGACACGATCGTGATCGGTGACGGCGGCGACTTCGTCTCTTACGCGGGCCGCTTCATCGAGACCTTCGAGCCGGGTTGCTGGATGGACCCGGGCCCGTTCGGTTGCCTTGGCGCCGGCCCCGGCCAGGCGATCGGTGCCAAGCTCGCTTACCCCGAGCGGCAGGTCTGTCTGCTGCTCGGCGATGGGGCCTTCGGCTTCGCGGGCATGGAGTTCGACACTTTGGCGCGTCACGGCCTCCCTGTGGTCGGGGTGATGGGCAACAACGGCATCTGGGCGCTCGAGCATCACCCGATGAAATTCCTCTATGGCTACTCGGTTGCGGCCGAGCTGCGGCCGGAGACGCCCTACGAGAAAGTGGTCGAAGCGTTGGGCTGCGACGGGGTCGTCGTCAGCGATCCCGGGCAGCTGCGGCCGGCGCTGGAGCGCGCCTTCGAGTCGGGCCGGCCGACCTTGGTCAACGTCATCACCGACCCCGAGGTCGTCTACCCGCGCAAGTCGAATCTGGCTTGAGAGAGCCAAAACTGGCTGGCCGGCCAGATCGATCCGACCAGCGCCAAACGAGAATCGGCCGCCAATGCTGGCGGCCGATTCAAGTTGGTCCCTCAGGACGGGCAGGGGTACGTCTTCAGGGACCAGTTCTTTATTCGATGGGCCCAGACGGCGGGAGGCGCCATGATGCGGCAATCGCCTGAACCCTATGACCGGGTCAGTAGTGGAGACTCTCGTCCTCACCTCCTCCCCGATGTGACGAGTATGCGCTCGCCTATCCGAAATGTCTAGGTGCTGAGTTTGCCCCTACTGATAACTCGGTAGCCGCATTCTACCAAGTTTTGGGGGTTAGGCCGGCACGTTTACCCATCTGGACGGGTCCCGAAAACTCACCTGTACACGGGGTCCCACGGGATGTACCCGCGGGCGTTCATCGGTGGCTATCCGTGTTCGGAGGCGGTCTCGAGCGCCATCCCGTAGAGGATGTCGTGCTCGGAGGCCTGGATCTGGTCGAGGCCGAAGGCGCGCATCGCCTCGATCAGGATCACGCAGCCGGCGATAATCGTCGGCGCCCGGTCGGAGTGGAGACCGGGGATCGCGGCCCGTTCCGCCAGGGGTGCTGAGGCGAACCGCGAGAGCAGGCGCTGGATTGTGGCCAGCGATAGGAAGTGCCCGTGGACACGAGCTGGATCGTAGGGCTCGAGCCCGAGCTCGACCGCGGAGAGCGAGGTGGGGGTGCCGGCGACGGCGATGCCGGCCGCGACGCGAGCATCGCCCTCGTCGGCAAGGGCGTCGGCGATCAGGCCTCGAATGTCGCCGGCAAGTTCCTCGAGCTCGACCGCCGTGGGGGGGTCGCCGGCGATGTGGCGCTCGGTATGGCGGACGACGCCGGCTTGAAGCGAGGCGTGGAAGGCAATCTCGGTGCCCGTGCCGACGATCATCTCGGTCGAGCCGCCGCCGATGTCGATCACCAGCGTCGGCACCGAGGGAGACCGTTCGGCGGTGGCGCCGCGATAGGTGAGGCGTGCCTCCTCCTCGCCGTCGAGGACGCGGGCCGAGAGGGCAAAGCGCTCGCGCAACTCGGCGACGAAAGCATCGCCGTTGGAGGCGTCGCGCACGGCGCTGGTGGCGATCGCGGCGACCCGTTCGGCGTCCGACTCGCGACAGATCTCGACGTAGTCGGCGATCGCCGCGCAGGCGGCCTCGATCGCCTCGTCGGCCAGCTGACCGGAGAGGTCGACGCCGCGCCCGAGCCGGGTCACGCGACTTTGCCGCTCGAGCACCGAGACGCCGCCGTCGACGTCGGCGATGAGCAGCCGCGTCGAGTTGCTGCCGACATCGATCACCGCGACCCGTTGAGAATTCTCAGCCATGTGGGCCGGCCACTCTAAAGAGCGCCGCGCCCGGCCTCCGTCCCGCCCCCGACCCCACGCAAGCGCCCATGCGACACCCGCCCGCGGCTCTAGGCCAAGCGACCCACCATTGGTAGCATGGACAAACCGCCGCGGGGTGGAGCAGCCAGGTAGCTCGTCGGGCTCATAACCCGAAGGTCGCAGGTTCGAATCCTGCCCCCGCTATTGAGAAAGCCCTGCAAGCGCGGGGCTTTCTTTCTGGGGAGGCGTGCTCCAAAGGCCGCGGGTACTACTTCGGGTACTTATTTTGTGCCTGCATCGACCCTCGGGTTGAAGACCCGAAGTCTCTCCCGCCGTCAGCGGGTGCGTTGGCCTATTCGGAACGCAAACAGGGTTCAAGGCAGCTCGAATAGTCGCCGGGCCTCTACGTCCAGCCTGCCCGAGCCAGTGATGAAGAAGCGGTCCTTGTCCTGATGAACAAAGGCCAGCTCCTCAACGAGTCGGCGCAAAGTGCGCCGCAGGTTGGCTCTAGCACTTGGTTTTATCCATCCTAGAAGCTCGTCTATCTCCGCTCCCGTTCGACCTCTCTGATACAGAAGCACCAAGCATTGGTCGCCAGCGCCAAGCGCGGGATTCAGGAGCTTGAGGAACCCGTCGAAGTCTTCGATGATCGGTGCAGATCGCGAGACCAGTTCTTCGACGATGATTTGCGCTTCGTCGGCGCTTACCTTGTGGTGCAATCGCAAGAACTCAGCCACGACCCAGTCGGCTGACGTAGCAACCAGCGTTGCGTCCTGCAGGTTGGGGTCAATGCCGTCTCCAAGATGAGCAGCGTCACGATTGTTTCGAATGTCGTAGATCACCCGAAGAGTGCGAGGAATGTGGAGGCGTACGGAATCTGGATACGAGCCGCGTGCCAGTTGGCTCAGATTTCGAATCGCCCGCTCGGTGTCAACTGCCTGTCCAAGTGGCGTGAAGGCACCGGTCGTTTCCTCTTCCAGCATCCGAAAAGCTGCCTCAGCAAATCTTCCACCCTCGACCTCTGCGAGCCGTAGTCCTCCCAAGTAGAAGTTTCTCTTCAGCTCCTCGTGGGCGGCGAGCAGCTCGACAACCAGAGCTTCGTCATATTGAGCAACGAGTGAAGCTCGTATTTCGTCCGACATCTACTTGGAAGATTTCGCGCTACGCGATCCCGAGCGCCGTCGCCGTTTGGGGGCTTTACTAATTACGTCTGCGACGGCCTCACGATCGGGTAGTGCCTCCGCAACCTTTTCGCCGAGGGCAGTGATCTGCCGAGATCCTCCGCCTGCCTGAGCGAAATATCCGTTCTGATTCACGGCGTTTCTCGCGGTCGCAGCTGCGTTGCTAAATCTGTGTCCAGCAGCCTCCGTGTTGAGGGCAGTCAGATCCGCCGTCTTGAAGCTCTGAACTTTGCGGAACTTCGTAAGGTAGTAGGCAAGGCAGGTCATTCGCTCGACATCCGTATTGGGAGCCTTTGTGGCGAGAAACTGCTTCGGATTGGCTGCGTCAAGGTCGTTGCTCTCATCGGAAGCCGAGTTGCCAGTCATCCCCGTGGCCGCTTTTTCTTTGATCGGGCTCTCCGCGATGACCGCGACATCCAGGGTTTCTGCCAGCCAGGTCATGGCACGCTGGCGCTCCTCGGGCTCAAGGGGGTCAAGGGCATCGAGTGCCGCTTGCATTGCTTCTAGGGCTTTCTTTGGATCTGGCATTTACTTAGCCTTGCATGAAGCTCGAATATATAAACGAACTAGCCGCAAGACCATAGCAATTTGCTTCGCGCTTGAAGCAAATTTCTATCTTATAAGCGACATGCTTGCCAAGCCCGTGGCTGGTACATCTCGCAACCTTGGTTGGCCGGTTGACGCTGCACGACGAACTGGCCCGTCGCTAAAAGCCTCGCGACGCAATCCGCTCGAGACGAATCCAGGAGCGACGTCCCCGGCTGCGCTGAGCCTTGACGTTGGCGGTCAGCTTGTGGGGCTTGCAGAGGAGACAGCCGCTTCGACGGTGCTTGGGTCGTTTGCGCTTGTGGTGCGCCATGGGTCCAGGCTAGCGTGAGTCGGGGTCCGTGTACGTCGTGTGCCCTTGCGTGTACTCTAGGAGGAATGGCTGAGCGGAACCGGCGAATCAACGTCACTCTTGAGCCGGACTACGCCCGGAAGCTGACGAGTCTGGCGGAGCGCACGCATGTTCAGGAGGGGACGTTGGCTCGCTCGCTCCTTTCTAGCGCGCTCGAGGAAGCCGACCCCGATGCATCGCGGATCACTGAAATCCTCGACGGGATTCCTGGCGCCTGGGAGCGGGCACAGGAGTCGATCGAGCAGGCTCGCCGCGGCGAGACCGTGCCGCTCTCCGAGCTCTAGTCGATGCCGGTTATCGAGGTCACGCGCCAGGCGCGTGATGAGCTTCGCGGTCTGATCGACACCCGCCAGCTTCCAGCCGACACGCGGGAGCGGGTCTCGCGCACGCTGCTTGTATTGAAGGAATTCCCGCGGGCCGGTAAGCAGCTCGCTGGTATTTGGCGGGATTGTCGAGCCCTGATCGGTCCGTGGGGCTGGCTGATCGTCGTCTATATGTACATCGACGCTGAGGATCGAGTCGTTGTCATTGCTTTTCACGACGCTAGGACGTCCGATGCCGCGATCGCCCGCGCTTGACGCCCGTCGGCTGCGGGGCGGGTACTAAGTGGGTACTAAGTTGAGCGCAACTGGGTGCAACTCGGACCAACTCGAACCGCTTGAGCAAGCCAAAAACCAGCCTGGTCAGCCAGGGCCAGAGAACTCATAACCCGAAGGTCGCGGGTTCGAATCCCGCCCCCGCTATACCAAAGTCCCGCGACCGTCTCGGCAGTTCATCGGTTTGTGGAGGTGCGGGAGTTGTCGTGAGATTCGGCTAAAAGCACCCGTTCCATCTATCGAGTGCGAACGGCGCTTCACTTGGGCTGTCGGCGCCGCCCGCTGGTCTCACTGCGAGCGGGGCGACCTCAGCTCGCGGGGGCCCAAAGCCTCGCGCAGCAGTCGGGGCAGGATGATGGCGCCGCGCTGGAGGGCTTCTTCGAGCGGGACCGCCAGCATCGAGCCGTCCGGGGCGAGCGCCGTCGTCCATCGCGCCGGCTCGTAGCGGGCGAACTGCGAGAGGGCCTGGGGGAGCATCCACCACAGCATCAGTCCCGAGGGCTCCTGGCCGGCGCCGCGAGAGACTCGCAGGTAGCGCTGGCCGAGGTAGGGCCAAAGCGTGGCGTCGAAGTCGGCGGTGTCCTGGTCGACGGAGAACTCCACCCCGACTACCACGTAGTTGCCCTGCGAGCTGACGTGGAGTTCGGCCTCCGCAAGCTCGGGAAAGTCGTCCCAGCGGGAGGTGAAGTCCTCGGCCCTAGTCAGCAACGAGCCGGTCTCGTCGCGAATGATGCGATGGCGGGGGTGGGGTGACGTAAAGTCGACGGCGAAGATGGTCGGCCCGCCGGGGGCGAGGTCGCCGCTTCGAGGGAGGTGGGGAATCCGCGCCCAGACCTCGGCTAGCGTGATCGGTTCGGTCAGCAGGTCGGAGCCGGTGACGGCGGCCACCGCTTGAAACAGGCCCTCGCCCGACGGCGCGATCTTCGTCGCTCCGATCTCCTCCCCTTCGATGCCGATGCTGAGTCCGTGGCCATGGACCTCCCAGGGCTGCGGCGCGTGGGCGGCAAGGATCGCTCGCCCGGCCTGCGCCAAGGCGTAGAAGAGGAGGATCGGCGCCGAGGTGGGAGGCGCTTCGCGCCCGGCACGGAGCAACTGCTCGAATTGCTCCAGGCCGGCGCCGAAAGTCTTACCTCGCTTGCCGTCGCTCGCCATGCCCGGCGGGTCCGAGCGCAGCGCCCGGATCGCCGCCACGTCCTCGTCGCCCGTCCCGATGCCGAAAAGGCTTCCTGTCATCGCGTGGCTATAGCTCTAGTCGTCGCCGCGCTCGGCGAGGATCTCGGCTACCTGCGGCGAGTGGCTGTCGACTTCGAGGATCAGGGCGCCGCCGAACCTCGGGGCGATCTCCTCCGGCGATTTCGCGTCACCAGCGATCTCCTCGGGCACGATCGCGACGAGGTGTGGAACCTCCAGCACCGCCTCCAGCAACGGTCGATGGATGTTGTCGGTGAACCACTGGCGCTCGACGCCGCCGCCGAACTGGATCAGATGGAAGCCGACGAGCCAGTGTCCGTCTGCCTGACCGCTGCCCCACACGCCGCCGAAGTTGGGGCTGGGAACGTGTTCCTCACGGGCAATGATCGCGGTCAGCTCGTCGTCGTCCGAGTCGTCGATGACGAGGATGATGATCGAGGGTCCGTCGTCGCGGAGCCACAGCATCCATCGGCTTAGCTCTGCGGGCTCTGTCGGCGAGTGGGTCCATCTACCCATGTTCTGAAATCGATCGGCGGCATCTCGTCGGCTAAGGCAGAAGCCGGTCTATCCGGACAACAAGGCATACGCAAGATCTCCGCCCGCGTGGCGATTATCGCCGTGCCGACGATGGTCGCCACCCACGATTCTGCATCCTATATCGGCTCCTCCGGCAGCCTCAACTTCGAACTCGTCGGCACCGGTGTCGGCATGGGCTATGAAAGCGCGGCGAAGCTCGGCGACGCCCGTTGCATCTCCTCGATCCGGGGGCAAGGCGGCACGCCGACGCTCAGGGCCACGTCCCGGTCTTCGGGATCGCGGTCCGATCGGTAAGCAGTGTCGAACTCACCTACGAATCGGGGCCGCCCCTCCGGGTCTCCGGGGTCGAAGGGGGCTTCGTCTTGCTCGCGGAACCAAGCCGCGGGCCGACCGAAGTGATCGCCCTCGATGCGGGCGGCAAGGAGATCGGCCGAGAACCGATCAACTATCCACTGGTCGATGAATCGCCCCAGCCGCCGCCGATCGAACGGAGCGACCATGCGTCGTCAGGGAGCCACGAACCCTGAGCCTGCTCAGGGCACGTCCATAGCTGCATTTTTGGCGCTCGTCCGAACAGGGGCCGCCGGCTCGGCGGTCGCGATTCGCGTGCAGGTCGGGCAGACGGGCCTCGGAGACTGAGATCGGCAAGCTCATGGGGCAACAGATGGGGCAACAGGCGCCACGGATTCCAGCCGATTCCAGCCGACCTCGATTTCGCAAAAAACCGCTTGAAACCGTGCCCCACGTAGTCCAGCCGATCTCAAGGATCGGGCTCATAATCGGACTGTCCGTGTAGGAACCCGAAGGTCATTCAGCCGTCCGGTCGAGGTGGTTCTCAGGAAGGCAGCGATGACCGATCGAGACTTAAGCAGCGCTACTTGTGGAGCAAGAGATCGACCGTCCTCAAGGAAATCATTCTAGGGTGCCGCGCGCCATCACTCTGAGTGAGGTCCGGCCCCCAGTTCGCCGGCGCGCCCACCAATAGGTAACGGCTGTCAACGTAAAGATCGCCCAACCGACCCGCTGCGTCCACGGCGCACCGTCCAAGCGCCCTCGACGATCAGCACCCCTCCGACAGTGAATTCACCCACAGCCCGACCTTACTTGCGCCCCGAGATTACGTCCAAGCCTGCCCGCTGGGGCAACCGATGGGGCCAACAAGCACCGCAGATCCAGCCGGACCTCGATTTCGCGAGACCGCCTTTAGACCGCGGCCTCCGGGTTCAGTCTGTTTTGATTGACGCATGAGAACCAGACCTCTTGTAACGACGGTGCTGATCCTTGTCGCCACTGTCGGCTTGACGGCGGTCGCCCCGGTCGAGCGCGTCGGCGCAGCCACCCCAGAGTCCGCAGAGCCCGGCTTGGCCGGCGTCTTCGAGCCGGCGCTGTCGGCTGAAGCGGCGGAACGGCAGGCTGGGATCGTCGACCTCGCGACAGGCAACGGCGAAGCGGTCTTCGGCGCACTCGAGGGATTGGGCGGGAGGGGGTACTTCGGTGCGGTCGCGCTCGCAGACGGCGAAGTGCCAATTACCTCGTTCGGCGACGAGGGCTATACGCGACTTTTCCACCTTCCCTTCAGCGGGTTCAACGTCGAACCACAGGCCGAAGCCGTCGCCGTGCAGCCAGACGGCAAGGTCGTGGTCGCGGGCTACTCGCAGGATGGCATCCGCAGGCCGGACTCCTTCGCCGCGCTCCTCGCCCGCTATTCCCCTGACGGCTCGCTTGACCAGAGCTTCGGCACCGCCGGCATCGTCGGCGAGCGGCCGGAAAGTCCTGGCGGCACCCAGCTCCATGACCTCGCCGTCACACCAGATGGCACGATCCTCGCCGTTGGCGGACGCAATGAAAACGAACGGGGGGTCGGTGCTCCCGCCGGCGTCCTCCTCGCCTACAGATCCGACGGCAGTCTCGACACCGTCTTCGGCAAGGGCGGCCGCGTCACCGTCAAGGGCCGCGCTGCTTTCTATTCAACGCTGCGCGCGGTCGATGTCCTGGCAAGCGGCAAGATCCTCCTCCTCGGGTACCTGAACCACCGTGTGCTCCTCGTCCAGCTCGATCCCGACGGCAGTCCCGACCGCAGCTTTGGCGGCGGCGATGGCAAGGTGACGCTGGACGTCCACACCAATTTCTGCTGCGAACCCGATGCCCTTGCCCTCGCCCCTGGGGGCCGCATCATCGTCGCCGCCGTGGGCGGAAATTACCGCAGGCCGCGCACCTTCCTCGCCCGCTACCTGCCCTCGGGTCGCCTCGATCGGAGCTTCGGCAAGGACGGAGTCGAGGCGCCGTTCCTGCGTCGACGACTCGGCGTGTTGCTCGGCGTCGCGGTCGCGCCCGAAGGGAAGATCGTCACGGTCGGTCGGACCGAAGCGAAGGACGCCAACCATCGTGGAAGCTTCGCTCTATTCCGCAGTCTGCCGGATGGTCGGCCTGACCGGGGCTTCGGGCGTGAAGGGCTCTACTCGTTGAAACTCGGGCCCGAAGGGATCGCCGGCGCTGCCCTGACTCTGCCGAGCGGGATCCTTATCGGCGGAAGCTTCATTCAAGGTTCGACTACCAGCTTGCTGCTGGCGAAGTTGGGCTAGTGACCTGAGACGTTAGTTCACAGGGCACGGCGACCTGCGCGTCGAAGTCGTCGCCACCCGACCAGCGCTCAGACCCTGGTGCTGCGCTGCCGGATCGTCCTGGCGGCGGCCGATGGAGAGCCCAGCAAGGA
>DATCPU010000400.1:0-10804 GCA_036569925.1 Candidatus Dormiibacterota bacterium | reverse complement strand
ATCGAGAATAGCGCCGTCCGGCACAGCCCGCGAAACCCGCCCCTCCAAATTGGTGTCCGGAGCGTTAGAATCGCCCCCGGAGCGCTAGGGGGGGTAGATCCGGTCGTCTCCGTCCGGGCCCTGAGCGACATATTGGGGGAGGCCAGACGGTGAGTTTCTCGGACAGAACGTTGCAGTGCCGTGACTGCGGTCGCGATT
This sequence comes from Candidatus Dormiibacterota bacterium, assembly GCA_036569925.1. Classification (GTDB taxonomy): domain Bacteria; phylum Chloroflexota; class Dormibacteria; order Dormibacterales; family Dormibacteraceae; genus Palsa-872. The sequence continues at coordinate 10,606 of DATCPU010000400.1, read as the reverse complement.
TCCTCTTCACGGCGGGGGAGCAGGAGTTCTACCAGTCTCGAGGCCTTCAGAACGAGCCCCGGCGCTGTCCCGAATGCAGGGCGGCGCGGCGCACGACTGAGGGCAACGGCCGGACGCGCGCGATGCACGACGTGATCTGCTCAAACTGCGGGAAGCAGACACAGGTACCTTTCGTGCCGACTGGCGCACGCCCTGTTTACTGCCTGGACTGTTTCCAGACCGCGGGTCGCCGCTAGCCGGGAGTCGAGTGTCGGCCTCAGCGGCCGACGACTACCGCCATGTGGTTGAAGGTCGCGTAGGCCGACTCGAACTGCGCCTTCGAATGCCACGCCTGCCCGAACCAGGGGTCGTTGATCAGGACCTGGCCCGGCCGTACGCCGACGATGGTGACCGCGTGCTCGGTGAGCGTGTACCAGACGGCCGCGCCGTCATAGGCGACATACCGGTTGAGGGGCACCTCCTGATACGTGTTGCTGATCCAGGCGACCACGGGGTGGCCGGCGAGCACCGCGTCATAGACCGCTTTTGGGGCGATGCCGGAGCCGTACAGACCAGAGCCGGACGCGAGGACGTGAGCCCCCGCCCTAATCGCCGCCGTGGCCACGGGGCCGTTGTACACGCCGTACCCCGTGTAACTCTCGATGTGCCCGTCGACGTTGCCAACATAGGCTCGCGCCGGGTCGCCCCACGTAATGAGGTGGCCGCGAGCGTCGAACCTGGCCGGGCGCAGATCGATCGACATGTACCTCATCAACGTGACCTCGTCGACCACGACGCCTTCATACGCAAGGGCCATCCGGAGAGCAGCCGCCTCGCAGCTGAGGTTGTGGTCCTGGTAGTCGAGCTTTACCGGAAGCACCCGCTGCGTTCGCCGGGGCGTCTGCGCCTGAACTGGATGAGACGAGGACAAAAGCGATTCGGAGGCGCGCGCAGCCTCGGTGACAGGGCTGGAGGCGATTGGGCTCGGGGCGGTCGAGCAAGCGACAAGGGCTGTCAATGCCAGCGCGAACGCGAGGGGTCGAGCTACATGAATGCCCACTATTGGATTAACGGTCGTGAGGCTGTGTGGCTACGGTCCAGCAATGGCGATGGGGCGAACCGGGGAGCCTGTCGCGCCGCGCATCTTGAGCGGAAGGCATACGAAACCGAACTCATACACCTTCGCCGCAGCCAGCTCCTCGAGGTTCAGGTTCTCGATGATCGGGATGCCGGCCCGGACCAGGAGCAACACGTGGCCGGGCAGCGTGACTCCAAGGTCAGGATCAGTGGGCCCAACCACGTCCCAGGCCACGTTGTCGGCCCCGACCGCCTTGACATTGCGTTCCGCCAGCCAGCGTGAGCCCGCTCCGCTGATGCCCGCCGCCCGCAGGTAAAGCTCCGGCTGGCTCCACAGCGAGCCGTATCCGGTGCGCACCAGGACGACGTCGCCCTCGCCCACCTCAACACCGGCGGTGGTCGCCGCCCGCTCCAGCTCATCGGGGCCAATCTCGTGCTCCGGTTCGAGCCGGCTGTCGCCGGCCACATCGAGAAGGACGCCCCTTCCTACCAGCGGAGCCATCTGCTCGATGCCTAGCACTTTGAATCCCGCCGATGTCTGCACTCCCGAGTCCACGTGGACCCCGCCGTGCAGCATCAGGTTCTCCGCCTGGTGGGCGAGTGCATCGATGTGAGTGCCCGAGTGCTCAGGCATGACGACAATGCCGGAGGCTCCAGTCCGCGCCTCCGCACCACCGGCGACGTGGTGACGGTGCAAGAAGTAATTGAAGCCAGGCGCATGCGCAGGGTGCGACGGCGCGCCCGCGTAGCGAAGCTGTTCGAGGTCGAAGACGCGCCCGGCGGCCAGAGCGCCGGCGATATCCGAGGTCAAGCTACTCGCGGTACCTGTATACGATGCGGCCTCGCGACAGGTCGTACGGGGAGAGCTCCACGCGGATGCGGTCGCCCGGCGTGATGCGAATGAAATAACGGCGCATGCGGCCGGCCGCGTAGGCGATGAGCTTGTGCCCGTTCTCGAGCTCGACCTCGAACATGGCGTTGGGCAGCGCCTGCGCGACCACGGCGTCCATCACGACCGCTGCTTCCTTCTGGTCTCCGTCGTCCCGATCCACCTTTCGCGCTTTCGGCGTGCGCGGACCTCGACGCGGACCTTTCGATTTCCCCAAGACCCGAGAAGTCTACTTGGAGAGGCGAGCTTCGATGGCCGCCGCCTTCTCAGCGGAGAGCCGATCGATCGTCACGAGCCTGCGAAGTGTCTCGAGCCACCTCGCGTCCTCTGCGACCGCTTCGCCAATCAACGCGCCGGCGCCATCGACGTCGCCCGTGGTCGCCATTGCCACGCCGGCCCAGAAACGGAGCTCGACGATCTGCGGCGCCAGCTCGAAGGCCTCCTGCCTCTTGGCGGCAGCGCCGGCAGCGTCTCCGGCTTCGTCGAGCTGGTCGGCTTTCGCGTCGGCGTCGTCGGCGCGCCTGATGGGTATGAGCCGCCTGAGCTCGTGCAGAGGTTCCGGTGCGTCCTCGACCCTGAGGTCGATGAGCCGGTCTTCCCAGGGCCGTCCGGTGCCGCGTCCGGAGACCACCAGCATCGCCGCAGACTGCCTGCCCCGAATGTCCCCGCCTTCCGCCTCGGCAGCCTCAAGCGCGGCCATCATCCGTTCGGCGAGAGGCCCTTGAGTTGACGCGAACGCGGCCGCCATTGCAGCCCAAACTGTGTCGCGTAGGTCACGGCGCGCTTGATGGTATCGCGCGCCGGCGCCACCGATTAGTTTCGGCCGCAATTCCGGTTGTAGGTGGCATGGAACCGATTGTTCTCTTCGGGATTCAGTTCACCTTCTCGCTGATCGCGTACGTCCTGTTCGCCTGGTGGTACGGAGCTCCGCGCCTCGCGAGGGTGCCCCGTGAGGTCGCGCTCGCCCCGCTGCTGTGGATCCACACATTTCGCATCGTGGGCGGGACCATCCTGGCGCCCGGCGCCGTCGATGCCACTGTCCCAGCCGAATTTCGGACGATGATCGGGTTGGGTGACATGGCCACTGCTGTGTTGGCGCTGCTCGCTCTGATCGCCCTGCGACGGCGCGTCCCTTTTGCGATCGCCCTGGTCTGGCTGTGCCTCGGGGTCGGGCTCATCGACACCGTCAACGCCATCATCCAATCGATGCGCTTCAGCGTGTTCAACGATGCACTTGGAGTGAACTGGGTGATCGTCACCGCGTACGTGCCGGCCCTGCTGGTGAGCAGCGTTCTGATCTTCCTCCAGTTGCGCCGGCGCAGCGAGGTCGCCGCCAGCTAGGCAAGCTCCATCGGAACGTCGACGCGGCCAAGAACCCTGGGATCGGAGAAGGCGTCGATGCGTGTTACGCGGCGCCCATCGGCAGCGATCACCAGCAGCGCAAACAGCCCAAACGCGGAACCCTTTGACCGTTGGACATAGGCGCCGAACGCCGGGCTGAAATTTGCGTGGGCCTCGAGCAATCGCATCGGCCCCATGGCGAAGATCACGTTCCCAAGGAAATTTCCGATCTGCGTGGCGCCGATGACGGTGGGTTGCGGCGCCATGGCCAGGACCGCGTCATCCCGCAACAGCGCCACGAGCCCCTTGACGTCGGCCGACTCCCAGGCTCGAACGTAGCGTTCGAGCAAGCGAAGGTTGGGCCGCACGCTTTGCGCTTTGCTCGGTTCGCTCTCGGGTGGCCCGTGGCTCGCGCGAAGGGTCGCGCGGGCACGCTGGAGCGCGCTGTTGACGGCGGGCACGCTCAGCTCGAGCAGGGCGGCGACCTCGGCTGCGTGCAAGGCAAGCACGTCGCGAAGAACCAGTACCGCCCGCTGGCGTGGCGGCAGCACCTGAAGGACGGTGAGGAACGCTAGCGACACCGACTCATGAGCGTCGTAGCGGGCTTCTGGCCCAGCCTCCGGTTGGGAGGCCCCAACGAGCAGATCGTCGGGGCACGGGCCGACCGTCAAGCCCAATTCGACGCGATGACGCTTGCGCAGCTCGATGGTATCGAGGCAGACGTTGGTCGCGATTCGATAGAGCCATGCCCGCAGTGAGATTGATCTGCGAAATGTCTGCCGCGCACGCCACGCCCTTGCGAAAGCCTCCTGCACGGCATCTTCAGCTTCGTCGATCGTTCCCAGCATCCGGTAGCAGTGAACGACCAGCTCGCTCCGATGCTGCATGACCAGGTCCCCGAAGCTGTCGGCCGAACGGTCCAGGAGCATGGGCCGCTCCATTGTGGGGTGCAGGCGAAGGATGCCGGGCTTTCTATCCCGCAGCCGGCAGCTTCAAAGACGACGAGCCGAACCGGTCCTCCAGGAACCTGCCGTTTGCGAGCAGGGCGTCGGTGTCGTTCTTGTTGACCGCCTCCGCGACCTCTTCCAGCTTGCTGTCGAGCAAGGTGAGCTGATCGAGGACGACCTGGGCCGCGGTTCGGCCGTCAGGCATGCGGTGGAGGATGGCGTACGCCCGGGGCAGATTCAGATAGGTCTGAAGGGTCGCCGGCCCTACCCCGGCGAAGCTGCCATCGGTAACGTTGGGGATATGGCGTACTACCGCCGGCCTGATTGGTTCACCAAGCATGTCTTCAACGCAGGCGTCGCCGTCCTGACTCGGGCCGGGGTCAGTGTGTGGGGCTCACGGGTGTTGCGAGTCAAGGGACGCTCGTCAGGACAATGGCGAACCGCGCCGGTTAACCTCCTGACCTACGAAGGCAAGCAGTACCTCGTCGCGCCGCGAGGCCAGACCCAATGGGTCCGCAACATCCGCGTCGCGGGAACCGGCGAGCTGCTGCTGGGCAGCAAGGTCCAGCCGTTTCGGGCGGTGGAGGTCGGCGACGAGGAGAAGATCCCGATCCTGAAGGCTTACCTCAAGCGCTGGAAGGCCGAGGTCGGCGTCTTTTTCAGGGGCGTTTCGGCCGACTCGCCCGAGGCGGACCTGCGGAGGATCGCGCCCGACCACCCGGTTTTTCGGGTGGAGCCGGCAGTGGCGGGGCACCCACCGGACGCACCTTCGTCACAGCCTTGACGGCAGAGGGCGTTGCCTCTGACGCCGGAAGGAGATCAGGGCTCTCCTCGTAACGAAGCTCTCTCGGTTTCATCAACCGCCATCGTTCGACCCACGAACCCTGGATCTCCGGCTGCGCGGGCTCCAGCGCGAGCGTCCTCACCGCTTTTTCCACCCTGGCGGTGAACTGCCTCGAGCCCTCGTTCGGCTCGGGAGACATCGGCTTGCCGATGCGCACGCGAACTGGGCCGGGCAGCGGTAGCTTCTGGCCTTTCGGCATGATCTGATGGGCCCCGCGGATGTGCAGCGGCACGACTGGAGTACCCGTCTCGTTCGCGAGGTGGCCGACACCTGGCTTGAACTCCTGGATGCGCCCGTCGGGCGAACGACTTCCCTCAGGGAAAAGCACCAAGTTCCACCCCGACTTCAAGAGCTGGCTCGAGCTGTGCAGCTGGGCCTGCGCGCCTCCGGTTCGCGAAAACGGGAAGGTGTTGAGGAACAGGCTGACGATGTTGCCGAGCAGAGGTCGCTTGAACCAGTAGTCGGCAGCCGCGGCCACCACGGTCCGGTCGCGAGCGCGGTCGCCGAGGGCGTGAAGGATGAGCGAGGTGTCGGCGTGGCTCGAATGGTTGGCCGCGAAGATCACCGGACGCTCGAGCTCGCGCACCCACTCACGGCCCTCGACCTGCGGGTGGGCCATCGCCTCGGTGAACGGTAGGAGAAGGCGGTGCTGGATGAGAAAGCGGATGGTCCTGACCGGCTCTTGCCGCGCCCATCCGAGGTCACTCGCCGGTGGCGGAACAACGGATCCCTGCTCCGGCCACGTTCGCGGACGAGGCGATTCCCAGTGCCAGCCAAGTCGGACCCGGCGCACATCCCGCACCGCATTCCCGACCGCATCCGTGAGGCGCGTCACGCCGGCGCCGGAATACCAGGTCATTCCACGTCGGCGAGCAGGATCGGGGGCATGCGCATGTGGGTCACGCTCGGGTAGCGACCGACCGTCTGCTCCGCCATCTCAAACGCGTCCTCGAGCGTGGTCGCGCACTTGAACCCGAGCCGGTGAACGACGTCGCGATCGCCGCCCACGATGATGATGTCGCCCGCGTGGTCCATCGCGTGAGCTGCCCAGTACCACGCGTAGAACGGGTGCGCCCCGTGGTAAGCGTGCGATTTCCGGTAGAGCTGCCGGAACCACGGATCTTCGGCAAACCGCTTCTCGTACCTGGTCTCGATCTCTTGCGGATCAGTGGTCTCTGCGAGCACCTCATCGTAGAAATCGATGTAGCTCGGGTGCTGGACCGCATCGAACTCGTACCGGCACGGATGGGTGAGGATCGCCACGCCACCCTTCCTCAAGACCGGCTTGTTCTTGTAGAAGTTGAATAGATAGCCGAGCCCCATGCACACGACAAGAACGGGATTCATCGGTGCGTTGACGTTGTACGGGCCGAGGTACGGCACGCCGATCGTGACGATGTCGGTCTGGCCCTCCACGCGAACGCTGATCTGATTTCGCACCGCCTCGAGCGTCTTCTCGTGCACCGCGTCAACCTGGCCGGCGTGCACACCCGTCAGCCCGTATGGCGCGCGCATCGCGTGGAAGACGCTGCGCTTGAAAGCCGGTGGCGCGATGTCCGTGAATTGCTTCATGCCGAGGAACATCGCCTGGTCTTGTGGCGTCCAATCGGTTTCGCGCTTCTGCATGAAGTTGGCGATCGAGGGGAACGCATGGTTGTTGACGGTGGTCTCGATGTGAAAGACGCGCACGGTGTCCTCGATCAGCTGACCCTGTCTGATGCAGGAGTGGTGGAGGGCAGAGTCCGGCGGATTCATGTACGACAGCGAGCCCATCAACGTCTTGACGTTGTGGTGCTCGCGGATGCCGCGGTACGTGGCGAGGCCCGTCGACATCGACTTGTGCCCTCCGTCCATGGGCACCAGCGTGAGGTTCACGTAGATGACGAGGTCTGACTCCGCCGCGCGCCTGTGCAGCGTGACGTCCTCTCCGGCCGAAGTCTTGCCGATGTAAACGTTGGCCTCGGGATCCTCGCCATCATGCTGGTACAGGCGATCGGGCCAGAAGGTGCTGTAGATACGGTCGCCGACGATGTGCCGGATCTCATCAGGGGTCATGCGCCGGTGCAGGCCCAGCGCCGCGATGAGGTGGATGTCCTCAACCCCGGCCTCCGCGGCCATGTCGATGACCTCTTCCATGACGAGCTGACGCACGTCCGGCGCGGCCATCGGTGGCAGCGGGAGCGACAGGTCGTCGAACGCGATCGTCAATTTCATGCCGCGCCGCAAGAGCGATTTCAGGGGGTCGTCGTCCAGCGGCTTGGCTAGAGCGCGCTTGATGGCGCGCTCAGGGTGGGCTATCGGATCGAGCGGATCTGGCGGATAGACGATGCGGGAGCCCAGGGGAAGCTTCTCGAGCCGCACGCCTTCGCCGAAATGAAAGAGCACGGGCGGAGTGTTGCGATCCACCTCGATGACAGCACCTGGCCTACCCACTACGCTCGCAATCCTCGCAGATCGAATGCGACCTTCACGGCGCCAAGCCTGCCTGCGCTCATTGCGTACGCGATGGCATCGCGATATTCGCCGAGCCCGAACAGCGGTCCTGTCAGCTTCTCGAGCTGGAGCTCGGGCGCCGCCTCCAGGGCAAGGTCGAATGTGCGCCGGCCCTTGTGGGTCGGCTCGGAGCCGTACGCGTACGCGCCCATGACTGTCAGCTCACGCTGCCAGATCGGCGCCCAATCCACCTTCTCCTCTCCAGGCATGCCGACAGCGATGACCCGGCCGCCGCCGCGCGTGAAACGCACGGCGTCGTTGAGGCTCTCAGCGCTGCCCACGCAGTCGAAGGTGACGTCCGCACCGCCCAGCAGCAGCGGGCGGTCCATTCCATCTAAACGCCTTGCCACCGTGCCAAAGCGCACGCGCTGGAACACATCAGCCGGCGATATGACCTGGTCGGCGCCGAGCTTGCGCGCGAGGTCGCGCTGGGTCGGGTGCTTTGCCACCGCGACCAGCCGCTTGGGCGGCGTGAAGAGCTTCACGGCGGCGACGGTCAGCAAGCCGATCGTGCCCGCGCCTTGCACCACCACGTAATCGTCCTTGCTCGCCGCGCCGCGCAGCGCCGCGTGAATACAGCACGCAAACGGCTCGATCAGCACCGCCGCCTCGTCCGTAAGCGCATCGGCGACGGGATGCAGCTGGCTCGGGTGCGCGACCAGAAGCTCACCCCATCCCCCGCCTGTATCCGAGCAATACCCGGTCTGGAGACCCACTTCGATCGGGCCCTCCGTAACGTTGTAGCAAAGTCCCGGTCGGCCCTCCGCGCAGCGGGGGCAGGGCGGCTCGATGCCCCTCACCTTGCAGCCGAGCGCCGGTTCGATGACGACACGGCTGCCGTCGTCCAGCGTGCCCACCACCTCGTGGCCCGGAACGAATGGATAGCTGGTCAGCGGATCCAGGTACAGGGAGGCGTGGCCGCCGATCGCCGCGAGGTCGGAGCCGCAGATGCCGCTGAGAGTTGGCACCACGCGCAGCCAATCGCTCGCTGGGAGCTCAGGCTCAGGGACGTCGCCAAGCTTGAGCATCGACAGCGCGCTCGTCGCGACGTCGGGCCGTCCTCCAGCCGCCTTGACGATGGCGAAGGCGGGGATGGAGCGATGGTAGGTCAGCGCTAACACTTCACCGTCTCACCGCCTCTTTGTAGTCCGGCGAGCGCGGGTCGGGCATTGGCAGGCGCCAGTTGCCCGGCGCCATCCGCCAGCGCTCGATCCGCCAACCGCGCTGCCCGGCAACCTGCGACAGCCGCGCGTCTGGGTTCACCGCCACCGGCGTGCCCACGAGCTCAAGCATCCCCAGGTCCGACAGCGAGTCCGCATAAGCGAAGCTCTCGGCCAGCACGATTCCATTGCGTGCCGCGTACTCCTCCAGCAGCGTGCCGCGGGCCTCGCCCGCGGGTGGCGGCGCCTCGAGATCCCCCGTGAGCCGCCCGTCCCCATCGGTGAGCAGATGCGCGCAGTCGACCTCGACTTCCAGCAAATCCGCCAGGGGCTGGACGACGACGTCGAGCGCTCCTGTAAGCAGCAGCACGCGGTGGCCGGCCCGCTTGTGCTCGCGAATGCGACGCATGCCCTCGGGGTAGATGCGTCGCAGAGTCACCGCATCGAGCGCTTCGCGGCCCAGCCCCTTCATCACCTCGTAATCGAGACCCTTGTACTCACGGTAGAACGTGCGCTGGAAATCGGCGCGCGACCTGCGCTCGAGGTAGAGCCATCGCGGCGCCTCGCGAAGCATCTGAGCCATGAACGACGGCCATTCCTCGAGCGGCTGTGCGCGAAGCCGCATCCACAGGAAGTACTCGACGATGTTCGTCTCGACCAGGGTGCCATCGACATCGAAGACCGCAAGGACATCGCTCCGACCTGTGCGCCGCTCGATGGCCGAGCGCACCGAGCTTGTCTCAGATTTGATCGCCGTGCTCCCGGTGGGCTGCTTGCCCTTGCGCACCACGGTCTCGGCGCGGGACATGCGAACGACAGTTGGAAAATGCACATCGTCGAAGTACCGTTCCCACTCGTAAAGGGCGGGGTCGAAGGGAAAAATCTTGCGCTCGTCGGCCGGCGTCTTCTCCCAGATCTCCATCACGTGGCGGGTGTCGAAGATGCAGTCGACCTCCGTGTAAACGCCATATAGCTGGATCAGGTTGACTGCGCGCTCGAGCCGTTCGCGCTCTGCGTTCAGGTCGTCCGATACCGACGCTACCCCTGCGCCCAACGGCAAACGTTCGACCACCCACTGCGCACCTTCGACGAACTTCAGCGCCGTGCTCGCTTGCGCCGCGAGTTGCCCGCGCGTCGGGTAAGTCCAGGTCGGCGTACCGATCGCCTGACCGTACTTGTCCCGCAGGGGGTTTTTGGTGAAGTAACGTCGGGCCGCGTCTTCGACCTGGCGGAAGCGCAGCGGGTTTCGCGTTCCGGATGCGGCGTGATAAACGCGCGGCTTGTCAGGCGGTGGAGGGTTCGCGGCCACCGCCAGCACCGTGTTGACGACAAAGTCGGCTGGGATGATGTCTAGCAACGCGTCAGGTAGGCCCGAGAAGTCCTGCAGGATGCCGCGTCCGAACGCCAGGATCAATGGCTCCGCCATGCGGAAGCCTTCGAGCCAGCCAGGAAACGGTTCCGCGAGCGCGCTTTCGATAATCGAAGGCCGCACGATCGACAGCGGTATGTCGCCATGGAGCTCGACCACAGCGTGCTCAGCCATCGCTTTGGTGAATGAGTAGATGTCGGCGAAGCCCATCGCGTTGGCGTGGACACGGCCGCGCTCGATCAGCTTGTCCTTCACCCAGCGATCGCGAAGCCGCTCGGTCGCGCGCGCGACTGCAGGCGTTCCGGCCGGCCCCATCTTCGAGCCCGCTTCGCGCCGCAGCTTCTTCAAGATTTCCGGGCGTCGCGACTCCTCTTCGACGACAGGGCGCAGGTTCGACAGGACGGCCGCTTCGTGGCGCCAGTTGAGCCCTGGATCGTGGGGAGCCTGCTCCCTGACGAGGCCGCGCAGCATCCCACCCACGTATGCCGTCGAAACATGCACCAGGTG
>DATCPU010000399.1:0-1894 GCA_036569925.1 Candidatus Dormiibacterota bacterium | reverse complement strand
GTTGTCAGCTGCTCAGCCAGCCAGTCCGCCATCAGCGGGCGGTACTTGTACGCAATGTTGTTGCACACGTGGTTGCCGTCCGGGTAGATGACCAGCGTCGCGTTGCCGGCCTCGCGGGCGATTCGCTCGGCATGCGAAGGCGGAAACAGTCGATCTTTGCCGCCGTGGATGACGAGCATCGGCTGGTCAACCTTGTCCAGTATGCCTTCGAGGTTCAGGGTGTACGCCTTGCGTTTCGCCTCCGCCTCGTCCTTTGACTTCGTGTAGAAAACGTATCCACCTCGTGTGAGCGGGTTGAGCGCGTCCCAGCACTCGCCAAGGTTGTACGGGCCGGCCAGGCCGACCAACGCCTTGATGCGCTTTTCATATGCAGCAGCTCTTGGCCCGTAGATCGCGCCCATGCTGATCCCCATCAAACCGATGCGGTCCTGGTCGAAACCAAGATCGAGGCCCGCCAGGTGGTCCAGCAATGGCGTGATCACCGTCTCCCAGTTGGGTCGGATCGCGAAATGGACTGAGTTCTCGGACTGGCCAGGACCGTCGATGGTCAAGGTCGCGAGCCCGCGGCGCAGAAAGTCATCCTCGATCGCGAAGAGCTCTTCCTTGGAGGAGTCGAGGCCGGGCACAAGCAACACCAACGGCAACCTCGTTGAACCCGCGGGCCGTCTCAGGTGGCCAGGGATCATGGCGTTCTCAAACGGAATCTCCAACCGCTCCGCGGGAGGATCGAGGTGCGGCAGCGCCTTGCGATAGACGGCGACAGAGCGGTCGCGCAGCTCGCCATGCAACGTCTGGTCTTCGAACCACAGGAACTTGCCGAGATGCCAGCACCATGCGGCTCTCTGATACGCCTGAGCCGCCGACACCCAGCGCCCGCGCTCCTCCGCCTCTCTGCCGATCGCCTCATGGATCTCGCCGACTGCCTTCCAGTTCGGGGCCCAATCCTTCCACTGGGTGGTCTTGGCCACCGTGTCGTCGAAGTCGTTGACGTCGATTCCGTTGGCGACGAAGCGCGGGCGCCAATGGTGCGCCGCCACCTGCACGCGGTTGGTCGTCTCCTGCGCCGTCATGAAGCCGCAATCCTAGTGCCGGCGATCGCTTCTTCGAGGCTCGAGCCAAGATCGCGCAGGAGCACCTCAGCGCAATTGCGTCCTGGCAGCCCTGAGACCGAGCCACCGGGATGGGTGCAGGCGCCTGTCTGGTACAGGCCCTCAATGGGCGTCCGGTATGAGGACCAGCCCTCCACGGGCCTGAAGTAGCCGCTCTGGTCAGGCGAGTTGGCGCCCCCGTGGCACGAGCCGCGCCAGTTGGCCGGATTCCTGCGCTCGAGATCGAGCGGCGACTCCACATGCTCGGCCATGACGATGCGTCGTGACAGATTCGGCGAGAGCAGCGACAGCCGCTCGAATAGCTCGTTTGAGACATCCTGTTTGATCGCGTCCCAATGCTCCGGCCCCTGCGCCAGCTCGTAGGGCAGGAAGCTGACGACCTTGAAGGTGTGCTTGCCCGCCGGCGCCCGGCTGGCATCGATCACCGAAGGGGTGAGGGCGAGAAACACGGGTTCTTCGAGGTCGATGCGCCCGGATCGAAACGCGGCGAGCATGGCGCCGTAAGCGTCGAGGGATTCGAGCGCGCCCATCGTCACGCTTGGGCCAAGCCCGTCGGCCATCCGAAAGCGCGGCGCTTCGGTCAGCGCGTAATGGGTGACGAACATCGTGAGGTTCGGCTGCCACCGCGCCACGCCCGCGAGATAGTCGCCCGGCAGGTTCTGCTCGCCGACGATCGCGGCCAGATGCTTGACGTGGATCGTCGAGACGATCGCACGGTCCGCTTCGTAGATCGAACCATCGTCCGTCTCGACTGCGGTGGCCCTGCCGTCAGCGACAGCGATGCG
>DATCPU010000398.1:0-2059 GCA_036569925.1 Candidatus Dormiibacterota bacterium | reverse complement strand
GTGGTACGCCTGCCGCAAATTGAATCCACGCGCGAGACCCAGACCGAAACCGTCGACATCGACCGTGCCCTCGCGAAGCTGCCGCGCGAGGATCGCCTGGCGCTCTTCCTCTACTTCTACCTCGACCTCCCGATGGAGGAGGTCGGCACCGTTCTGGGCCTGAGCCCAGGCGGCGCCAAGACGCGTGTCTACCGAGCGGCGAAGAAACTTCGCCCCGGACTGGAGATGGACTGATGGACGATTTGCGCTCAGAGATTCGAGCGGCGTTTGAGAAAGAGCAAGCGGTGCACCCGGTGCCGGGCGGCCTGCGCAGCAACCTGGCCGCGGCGGTGGCCATCCAATCACGTCCCGCGCCCAACCTCCAATGGATCGCCGTCGCGATGGCGGCACTCTTGGGCACCCTCGTCGTCGCCGGCCTGATGTCGGCGCGGGTTGGGAGCAGGCTGATGCCGACCCCGGCTGGTAGGCCCCCGTCGGTCGGAGTGCCCTTGTTGTATCTCCACGATCCGAACCACCCGACCTGGCTGATCGGCTACGACTGGTCAGGTAAGCCGCAGGGAACCGTGAAATTGAGCCTGCCTGACGACGCCACGATGACACCAGACGGCTCTGCGTTCTACCAGCCCGGCGGTAAGGGCGGGCCAATCCAGGTTTTTGATCGGACCGGCAGGCCGATCGCCAACCCGGACGCGACGCTGCCTGAAAGCGAGATCTGGGCCGATGACAACCAGCACCTGTGCCGCCTGGACTACAGCGCCCAGCAATCCCAGTGGCGCTTTAATACCCGATTGCCGGGGGAGAGCGGAATCACCGTACCCGTCGCACTCGATCCGAAAATCATCCGTTCCGGGATTCTCGGCCTGCTCATTGCCGCCTGCAGCATCCAGAACGACCAGGCAATTCTCTTTCAGGTCCCGGACGGGAGGCCCGCCGACGTCTGGGTGGTCCGCGCCTCGACCGGTGAAATCCTCGCTCGTCACACGTTCGGAATCTACATGGTGGCGAGCATCGTTGCCAGCCGGGATGGGGCTTATGTCGCCGTCACGCCCCCAGCTGTGTCCTATCTTGCGCCTGGCGCTTTGGCCCTTCGCATCATGCGGGTCTCCGACTGGAGCGTTGCCGCAACGCTGCCTAGTTCCCGTCCAGTTCTGGGTTTTAGCGGCGACGGATCGCGGGTGTTGGTGGGTTCGGTCAGCATGAATGGGCCTCTTCAGTACGATTACGCGATTCTTGACTGGAGGACGAACCGCACGTCCTGGCGCTACGACGGGACGATGGCACTTCACTCCTACACGGCGCAACCGGGTGGCCGCGCCTTCGCCATGGCCTTTGGCGACTCCCCAATTCCCCGCCCACCATGCATCCAGTCCTCGACCTGCCCGCCCTTTGAGCCGGTTCGGGCGATTGTGATCGCCAATCCCGATGGCACGACCACCGCCATCCCAGGCGGCTACTTCCCCGCTTGGTGAAGTAGATTTGACCCGACATGCCGGTCATTACGATCGGGCGCCAGTTTGGGGCCGGGGGGAGGACCGTGGGCGAGATGCTCGCCAAGCGGCTGAAGGTTGACATTCTCGACTCCCAGCTGATCGACGAGGTCGCCCACAGGCTGCAGCTCCCGAAAGAAGAGGTCGAGGCGGAGGACGAGCAACCGGGCTCGCTGCTGCACCGTCTTCTCATGGCGCTTGGCTCCGCCAGCGGCGAACCCATGATCCCGCCCGAGAGCACAGCATGGAACCCGCCCAACGTCGATCCCGTCTTCGACACGCGCCGCGCCGTGCTCGCGATCACGCAGCACGTGATCCAGGAGGGCGCGCGAGCGGGCAACGTGATCATCGTCGGCCGAGGCGGCGCTTACATCCTCCGCGACTTCGAGAGCGTCCTCCACGTCTTCCTGCGCGCTGCCGACACGGTGCGGGTCAAAGTGGTGATGGCGAGGTTCAGCCTCACCGAAGAGGAGGCCAGGCGCCGTCTCAAGCAGGCGGACGAGAACTGGACGGCCTACATCAAGCAGGTCTACGGGCACGACAGAAACCTGGCATCCCACTACGACCTGGTC
>DATCPU010000397.1:0-13744 GCA_036569925.1 Candidatus Dormiibacterota bacterium | reverse complement strand
ACCGGCTGCCGGGGCGGGTCGAGGCACTGCCGCCTCGAGGCTTGCCGTGTTCGACTGAAGATTGGAGCCGACCGAGCCGGCGGTGGCGACGTGAGCAGGCCTGTGGTGCCCGGCAGGTACAGGGGCTTGATGGCTGACCAGCAATACAGCGGCGGCCGCGGTCATCACCGCCACGATTCCTGTCTGAAGTCCATGGTCCAGCGCGGGCCACGGAACTCTGTGCACGCCGTCACCGGCAGGCCGCCACCACGGCAGCATCGCCAGGTCCTGGATCGCGCGGCTTCCCTTGGCACGGCCGCGCTCGAAATGCGCCCCGACGGTGGCCAGGCTGGCCCGAAGCACACGACGCACATCGCTGACCGTGAGGCCGAGCTCCTGAGCGATCTCGCGGTTGGTCAGCCCCCCGAAATAGGCTAGCTTGACCACCTGCTTGTGCTGGGGCGGCAGTTCGTGGAGCCCCTCGTCGACCGCCTGCCGGGCCATTGCGCTCGAAAAATCGACGGCCCCCGATGGCGCGCCGACGAGGATCTTCTTGAGATGGGACTCGGCCCCTCTGGCCCGCCGGCGGTCGATCGGCACGCGCCGAGCGCCAGTCGCCAGCCACGAGCGCCAGAACGCCTCCTCCCTGGGAAAGTTCGACCCCGCGCGCGAATCAGGGGATGGTTGACTCTCACTCAGGTGGGGGTTGACGTGTTTCGGCTCGCGCTGCCTGCCAAACCATCGCGTGCTCATCTCTTGGCCCCACTATGAAAACCTCTGGCGAGCACCGTTTACCCGATGCAGGCGCGTGGCGGAGCGCCCCCCGCCCTAGTCCGGTGACGGTTTTACCGGGCGCTTGATCTCGAGGATGCGGGGCTCGTCGGCGGCGATCGACATTAGTCGATCGAATACAGCCACCGAGTCGGACGCTGCTGGCGGCTCGGAAAGGCGCACATAGGCGGCCGCTCCAGGACCGAACACAAAAGTCGGGGTGCCGAAAACGCCATGGTCCGTGACAGCGGCCCGGTGATCGCGCTCGAGCGTCAAGACTATCTGCGGATCGGTCATGTCCTTGCGGAAACGATCCAGGTCCAATCCCGATTCTTCGGCCAGCTGCTCGACCACAGCCCCGTCGTCGATATCAGCACGCTGCTCGTGGCGCGCTCGGAGCAACGCCATGTGGAAATCGTCGAATCCATCCTGGCGACGGGCGGCTTCAGCAGCTTTGAATGCAAGGCGGCCGCGAGCCTCAGCGTCCGTTGCATCCCAAACCGTGAAGCCCTCAACCTTCGAGTTCACCTGCATCAGAGAGAAATAACGCCACCTGACATCGAGTGGCCGTTCACCAGAATCCGTGACGTTCCGCAGAAGCACCGAGGCTCGGTACACAAACGGGCACAGATAGTCGTAGAAAACGTCGAGATGCCGCACCGATGTGGGGTTCACGATTGGTTCTACCGTTGACATGATCTCTAAAGCTCCAACGCGACTGGTGCTCACCCGTATTCCAGATACGTGGGCCTGGATGCGCCCAGACCTGCTGATCCGGATCCTGCCATTTGCGCTCGTCTCCGCGGTCGCTTATGTGATGGCGTCGCGACCAGCGTGGTTCGGAGTGGCGCCTGGAGGAATCGGCGCCCAGCTCGCGTTCGGGCTGGTGGCCGCACCGATCATGTTCCTTGCGGCCATGTTCGCCCAGCTGTGGCTGGCAAGGCGACGCGGCGCGCTCAGCGCCCCAGCAGGCCGGGGAGATGCGTGGTTTCAGGCCGGCTTCTATGCGGTCAACGGGCCGGTCGAAGAGGCTTTCTTCCGCGGCCTGTTACAGGGCGGACTGGGCGCGGCATTCGGAGCGCCAGTCGGATTCCTGGTTGGCACCGCGGCGTATGTCTTCTATCACCGCCTGGGTTGGCCGTGGATTGACACCCTCGCGACGGCGCTGGTAGGTGTGCCTCTGGGATTGGCGTTCTGGCTGCTGCCAGGGCCGCCATCGTTGATCGGCGTCTCCATCGCCCACATCGCAGCGACCTGCGGCTTTCTGGGTCCGGGCCCCTATGTCCTGAGAAAGCTGAAGCTGGTCTAAAAGTTCCAGCACGGCCATCGGGCCGAAAGGCCTGAGTCCCGCTTGCCTTCATAAAAGTCAGTACAGACGCGGCCCTCAGGCCGGATTTATTCCGGCCGTCACCCCGCCTTCCATTTCCAAACGCCTCCAGGCCCGGTGGCCAACGGTGGGGGTTCCACGGGGGAGGCCTGACTCCCCCGTGCCTTGTGGCCCACAGGCCGGACTTATTCCGGCCGTAACCCCGCCTTCCATTTCCAAACGCCTCTGGGCCCGGTGGCCAACGGTGGGTTCCACGGGGGAGGCCTGACTCCCCATGCCTTGAACGGTGGGGGTTCCACGGGGGAGGCCTGACTCCCCCGTGCCTCTAGACCTGGCGGCGGCGGACGGCGATGTAGACCAGTGTCGCCATAACCGCGACCACGAAGGCCCACCAGATGATGTCGGTGAGATCCGACGGCCCAGGCACTGACGCAACCGCCTGCGCCACGTCTGGCCCAGGCTGACCTGGGGTGGAGAACAGCTCCACCTCGGCTTTGACCAGCTCTCGCGGAGCGTCGCTGGTGAGCTGGTGGGGGACTATCCAGTAGCAGAAGGTGACGATGTCCTTGAGGATGGCGTTATCACCCAGGTTGCCCGATGCAATCTGGTTGTGGAGCGCGACGACGAATCCACCTGCTGCGTTGTAGATGAACGCGACGATCGCGGCGACGATGTTGTTCATCCACGTGCTGAGCGCCAGCACGATCAACATCAAGGTCAAAGCGTTGGCCACCTGGGCAACCGCTTCGATGGCCATGGTTTGCTCGAGGCCGCCGCCAAACAGTAGTCCGAACAAGACCGCCTCGACGCTCAGAAGACCAACGATCACCATCAACGCCGCCGCAGCCGCACTGACCTTGCCGACGGTGAAGGCGAAGCGAGACACCGGCTTGGAGAAGATCGCGACTGCAGCCCCCGATTCCAGGTCGTGGTAGATCGCGGTCATGCCGATGCCAAATGCGATCAGCAGCGCGAACAGGCCAAGAGCCCCAACCAGATCCGTCACGAACATGAGGTCGAGGAAGCGATTGATCTTGGCCGGGTCAGGCGGTGCGCTCCCGGGCGGGCCAGAGAATGCCCCACCCACAAATGTATCGCTGAAGACCTTGAGGCCGATCCCGATGGCGGCGATCCCGAGCGCGCCGATGATGAAGAAGACGAGCAGGATTCGCCGGCGTGAGAGATCGAGCAGCGTGTAGCGCGCGACTGCCAGCGTCCCTCTCACTGATTTTCCTTGTCGGTGATGAAGGAGGGCAGATTGTCGTGCTTTGGCGGCGCCGAAGCCTGGACGAGCTCGACAAAAACATCCTCGAGTGTGCGGCCCTCGGGCACGACCTCGGCCATGGTGCCCTCTTTCAGCACGTGCCCTTTGGCGAGGATTGCGACCGTGTCGCAAACGAGCTCGACCTCGCTCAGGAGGTGGCTGTTGAGCAGGATGGCCACGCCGCTTGCCTTCAACGACTCGATGAGCGCTCTCACGTCGCGGCGGCCAAGGGGGTCAAGGTCGGCTGTCGGCTCGTCGAGGATCAGCAGCTTGGGCCGGCCCAGGATCGCCTGAGCGATGCCGAGGCGCTGCTTCATGCCTTTCGAGAACTGGCGCACCTGGCGCCGTTCTTGGTCAAGGCCGGCGAAGGCCAGCGTCTCGGGGATTCGCCTCTTTCGATCGTCTTCGTCAAGGCCAAGCAAGCTCGCGAAGTAATCGAGCACCTCGCGAGCGCGCAGGAACTTCGGAAAGTCCGGGTCCTCGGGAGCGAACCCCAGCTGCCCACGGGCGGCCGGGTCGCCGGGTTTAGAACCAAAGAGGGAAATGTCCCCACCGTCGGGCCGCAGGAGCCCGGCGATCATCTTGACCACGCTGGTCTTGCCGGAGCCATTGGGACCCAGCAGGCCGAACGCCTGGCCGGGTTCGAGGGCGAACGTAACTCCGTCCACTGCCCACGGATCCCGGCGCCGGTATCGCTTGCGAAGCGCGTCGACGCTTACCACTGGTGCCATCAGCCAGCCGAATATACATGCGCGTGATGGACCTCGACCTGTTGCAACGACGGACTCTCGTCTGGGCCGGCCTGGCAGTGGTCCTGACCGCGTTCGACGGCTCGGTGCTCGTTTTGGCCCTGCCGGCGATCGCGTCCGACTTTCATGCGGAGATTCCGGGCCTCTCCAATCTGGGCTCGGTACTCGCGCTCGGTGCCCTCGGCGCGCTGCCTCTCGCTACGTTGGCCGATCGCTTTGGAAGGCGACGGCTCATCGCCATAGGTGTCGCCGGTTTCTCGGTGGCAAACTTCACTAGCGCATTCGCTCCGTCGCTGACGGCGCTCTCGTTGATTCGCCTGGTCGCAGTCTGCTTCGAGGCCATGGTTGGTGGCGTGGCCACTGCGCTGATCGTCGAGGAGGCGCCGGCTGGGCAGCGCGGCCTGGCCGTGAGTGTTCTGGCGGTGCTGGCCGGGATTGGAGCCGGCATTACCGTCGTCAGCTACCCCCTGCTGGCCCCACATTGGCGCTGGCTGTTTCTCGCCGGCGGCGCCGGCATCCTGGCCGCGCCGGCCATCTGGCTTCGGCTGCCTGAAGGCCGGACGTGGTCGAAGGTGCATTTGAGCGGTTCCGCCCTGCGTCTGTTGCTGGGCAGCCCTTGGCGGCGGCGCGTGCTCGTCCTTTCGGCAACCACTGCCCTCCTGGCCGTGCTGCTAGAACCGGCTGGACTGCTGTTCACCGTCTTCGCCACCGACACCCTGCACATGACGCCTGTGGCGATCAGCATCCTCATCACCCTTTCAGGCGGCGCCGGTGGACTGGCGTATCTCGCAGGCGGTTATCTGAGCGATCGATTCGGGCGCAAGTGGCCAGGCATCGGCCTCACCGCATCGACGGCCGTGGTGACCAGCCTGAGCTTTGCCACCGGGATCGCCGGGTTCGTCGTCGGCAACGTCCTGTGGAGCGCGATCGCGAGCGCGTCCACGCCTGTGTTTGGCGCCTGGTCGGCCGAGCTCTTCCCGACCCGGGCCCGGGCGACCGCCGAAGCCGCGGTCGGGGTGGCCGCCGCGATCGGGAGCGTCGTCGGCCTCCAGGCGGTCGGCCTGCTGTCGCCGTCTTTGGGCCTGGGGCGAGCCCTCGAGCTCGTCGGGGTCGCAGCGGTCCTGGGCGCCTGCCTTCTCTTCTGGCTGCCCGAAACCAGAGAAGCACCCCTACCCGACTAGGGTCACTGATTGTCCCCACTCCGGGGGCCTGAGTGTCCCACTAGAGTTACGCCGGAATGGACCGCGCGAGGGCAGTGGTCGTCGGGGGTGGGATCACCGGAGCCAGCGTGGTGTATCACCTCGCCAAGGCGGGATGGCACGAGACGGCCCTGGTTGAGAAGGACGAGCTGACCAGCGGATCCACGTGCCATGCGGCGGGACTGGTCACGCAGTTCAATCCGTCGCCGACGATGATGCGGTTCCGGCGCTACAGCATCGAGCTCTACGAAGAGCTCGGGGTTTTTGAAAGGGTCGGGGGCCTTCGCTTTGCGTCGAGCGCCGATCAGCTGAAAGAGCTGCAGCGGGGTGTCAGCCGCGCGCGCGGGATCGGCCTCGACGTTGAGCTCATCTCCGCCGAGGAGTCGGCACGGCTTATGCCCGCGATCACCACGCGCTCTCTGTATGGAGCGGTCTGGGTTCCGAGCGACGGTCATCTCGACCCGCACACCGCCACCCATGCGCTTGCGTCTGCGGCGCGAAAGCTGGGCGCCACCATCCTCACGCAGCACCGGGTCACAGGCATCGAGCTCGACGACAAAGGTGCAGTCAAAGCGGTGCAGACCGACGGCGGCCGCATCGAGGCTGAGGTGATAGTCATCGCGGGCGGCATCTGGGCGCCACAGATTGCAGCGATGGCGGGCGCTTTCATGGTCTCGACGCCGGTCGACCACCAGCACGCCGCCCTGCTTGCAGTCGCGGGGCACGCGCTGCCACACGACATGCCTTGCTTTCGCGACCCCGACAACCTCATCTACGGGAAGTCCGAGGCAGGTGGCGTCGTGCTGGGCGGCTATGAAGCGAATCCTGTCGCGCGGTGGATCGACGGAGTGCCCTGGGATCATGCAGGCACCTCGCTGCCTCCGGACGAGGCGCGCTTCGAGCCGCTTTTGGCCGGCGCAGCGCGGCGCTTTCCCTTCATGGGCGAGGCGGGCATCGTCAAGCTGGTTTGCCATCCGGACGCGATGACCCCCGACTCCAATCCGCTGGTCGGTCCCGTTCCGGGCGTGCGTGGGCTATACCTCGCGGCAGGCCTCTCGCTCAACGGTTTCGGCGGCGCAGGTGGCATCGGCCGTTCACTCACTGAGCTGATCACGACCGGCACTTCGGAGCTCGACCTCCACCCTTACCGGCCGTGGCGGTTTGGACCCGTGCACCGCGACCATCGCTACGCGGCCGAGCTCGCGCGCGAGGCCTATCGCTACTACTACTACCTGCGCTACCCGCTCGACTCGGACGAGTGGGGGCGTCCGCGCCGGACCAGCGCGCTGCACGAACGCCTGCAGGACGAGGGCGCAGTCTTCGGCGTCAAGCACGGATGGGAGCGTGCCGACTACCTCGAGCCTGGGCGTCTGTGGCGCCGCGCTGGAGCCGACCAGCGTCGATTCGGCTGGACGCGTCCGCCGTACTTCGACGTGCTGGCCGAGGAGCATCGCGCCTTTCGCGAGCGCGTCGGCATTATCGACATGACCTCTTTCGGAAAGTTCGAGGTCACAGGCCCTGGCGCGCTGGCGCTGCTCGAGCGAGTTTGCGGAAACCGCATCGACAGGCCGCCCGGGTCGGTTGTCTATACGCAATTCCTCGAGAAGAACGGCGGAATCGCGGCCGACGTCACAGTGACGCGCCTGGCGGAGGACCACTTCCGCGTCGTCACGGGCGCCGGCTACGTCAACAGCGACCTGGGCTGGCTTCGCATGCAGCAGCGCGGCGGCGACGCACCGGCCGGGATCCATGAGACCACGGACGAGCTGTCGGTGATCGGGATGTGGGGGCCGAGCGCGCGGGAGGTGTTGGGGCGGGTGACCGACGCCGACCTTTCGGATGCCGGGTTCCCATTCATGCAGGCGAAGCCGCTTCGTATCGGCGGGGCCTTGGCCCTTGCGCAGCGCGTCACGTACGTCGGCGAGCTCGGCTGGGAGCTGTACATCGATCCAGGTTGGGCGGTGCAGGTTTGGGATCGTCTGATGGCGGCCGGCAAACAGCTCGGGATCCGGCCCGGAGGATACCGCGCGCTGGATTCGCTTCGGATGGAAAAGGGGTACAGGTATTACGGAACGGACCTGACGCTGCTCGACAACCCGTATGAGGCAGGTCTCGGTTTCTGCGTCCAGCTGGAGAAGGGCGAGTTTAACGGCCGCGACGCTCTGGTCGCGGCACGAGAAGCCGGCGTTAAGAGGCGGCTGCGCACCCTGGCGATCGGAGCCGCGGAGTACCTTCCGATTTACGGCGGCGAGGCTGTGCACGGCGCAAACAGCGTGGTGGGGCGAGTGCGCAGCTGCGCGTACGGGTTCACCGCCAAGAAGAATCTCGCGTACTCATACCTACCGATCGCGCTCGGGCCAGGCGCGGACGTGCATGTCGAGATATTCGGCAGCCGGGTTGCGGCAACGGTAACCACTGACGCGGTGATCTCCAGGCAAGGCGCCACCCAGTGACGTCGCGCATCGATGAAGCCGTCGCCCGAGTTTCGTTGTGGAAGGGCCAGGAGATACGGGTGTCGCAGCTCTCCGGGGGCCTGACGAACGAGAACTACCTCGTCGAGGTGGCTCGCAACAAGTACGTCATGCGCATCCCCGGCCAGTCCACCGAGCTGCTTTCGATCGACCGGGCCAATGAGGTGTTCAACACGAAAGCTGCGGCGACCACCGGCATCGGCCCGCGCGTGCTCGAGCACATCGCGGGGCTGGACGCGCTCGTTCTCGAGTTCATCCCCGGCCGGACGATGTCGGCGGCGTCCCTGCAGTCGAAAGAGATGGCTGCGCGCATGGCCGAGTCTTTTCGGCGCCTCCATGGCGCGCCGCGGTTCCTGAAGGACTTCAACATGTTCCGGCTCATCGAGGACTACCTCCGCATCGTGGACGAGCACGGGGTGACGATCCCTGCGGGCTATCGAGACAGGCTGCCCGCAATCGCTACCATCGAAAGAGCGGTTGAGCGCGGCGCGCTGCCGGCGGTGTCGTGCCACAACGACCTGCTGTGCGAGAACTTCATCGACGACGGTGGGGCTCTGCGGATCGTGGACTACGAGCTCAGCGGCAACAACGACCCTTGCTTCGACCTCGGCAACACCGCGCAGGAAGCAGAGTTCGACCAGGACCTTCGCGTGGCGCTCTGCGCCGCTTACTTCGGCCGCGAGAATCCGCAGCAGCTGGCGCGCATGAATCTCTTCGCGTTGATGTCGGACGTCGGCTGGACGCTGTGGGGCGCAATCCAGGCCAAGATCTCGGCGGTCGACTTCGACTTTCGCGGCTACTACGAGATGCGCTGGCAGCGGGCGGTTGAGGTGCTGGACTCGGAACTGCTGGCCGGCTGGATGACCAGGGCCCAGGCCTGACCGCCCGGAAATTTTCAAATTGACGGAGCGATCGGGCGGTGCTACGGTTCCGGCCGTATATCGGCCGCATATCGGTCGGTCGACGCGAAGGGGAGGAGTCAGGGGTTTGGCTTCGCAGGTCAGGCAGGACAGGCGCGTCACGGCGTCTCAGGTGGAAGCCGCGCCCAGCCTTGCCGTCGTCGACTCGCCAGAGGCACCCCGCTCGCAGAGCGAAACCGCCTACCTGCGGATCAAAGATCGGATTGTCTGCCTCGACATGGCGCCAGGCTCGGTCGTCAACGAGGCACGGCTCCGCGAAGAGCTCGACATCGGACGCACTCCGATCCGCGAAGCGCTCCAGCGCCTGGCGCTGGAGAACCTCGTCAAGTCGATTCCGCATCGCGGCACCTTCGTCACCGACGTGAACATCACGGATCTGGCCCGCATCACCGAGGTCAGAGTGGTGCTGGAGGCGCATGCGGCACGGCTGGCTGCCGAGCGACTCACGGGCCAGGACCGTGTGGCGGTTCAGGAGCTGCTGGCAACTCTCGAAGGGAGGAGCGGGGCGGCAGACCAGCGAGAGCTGATGCGCCTCGACCAGCAGATCCACCGCCAGATCTACCGCGCGGCGCGCAACACGTTTCTCGAGAGCACGCTCGAGCGGTACTTCAACCTCAGCCAGCGGCTCTGGTATCTCGTCGTCGACCAGGAGGTCAGGTTGCGTGAGGCGGTCGCAGAGCACGCGGAGCTGCTGCGGGCAGTGCTGGCAGGCGAGGGCTCGCGCGCCGAGGACAGCATGCGCCGCCACGTCACGGGCTTCGAACGCGAGATCCGCAGGGCTCTAGTGGAGCGATAGGAATGCCCAAGATCTTTTTCGCGACCGACCTTCACGGCTCCGAGATGTGCTGGCGAAAGTTCCTCAACGCGGCCAAGTTCTACGACGTCGACATCCTTATCTGCGGCGGGGACATGACCGGCAAGGCCATCGTCCCGATCGTCCAGGAGAACGGCCATTTCACATTCACCCTCGCGGGGGTGCCGCAAGCGGTCGGCGCGGACCAGGTTGCGGAGGTCGAGGCCCAGATTCGCCGCAAGGGTTACTACCCGCTGCAGATGAGCGTCGAGCGGCTGCATGAGCTCGACAAGGACGAGAAGATGCGCGCCGAGACATTTCAGCAGGTGATGCTCGAAGGCGTCGACCGCTGGATGGGCATGGCCGCCGACAAGTTGCGCGGTACGGGGGTGCGCTGCTTTGTGTGCCCGGGCAACGACGACGAGATGGAGGTCGACGACGTCATCCGCCGGTCCGACTTCGTCGAGCTCGGCGAGGGCAGGCTGGTGGAGATCGACGGCTGGACGATGATCTCGACCGGGTGGTCCAACCACACGCCCTGGAACACCCATCGCGAAGAGACTGAGGAACAGCTCGGTGATCGCATCGAGGCGATGGCCAAGCAGGTCGCTGACGCTTCGCACGCGATCTTCAACCTGCACTGCCCGCCTTTCAAGTCGGGCCTCGACGAGGCGCCTGCGATCGACGCCGACCTCAGGCTGCTGCACGGTGGCCGGGCCCTTCGACCGGTCGGCTCGACTGCAGTGCGGGCGGCCATCGAGAAGCATCAGCCCCTGCTGTCCCTGCACGGGCACATCCACGAGAGCAAGGGCGCGATCAAAGTCGGCAAGACGCTAGCGATTAATCCGGGCAGCTCATATGAAGAGGGAATGCTCATGGGAGCGATCATCCAGCTCGATCCCAAGAAAGGCATCAAGAGCTACCAGCTGGTCAACGGATGAAAGGGTAAGGAGGAAGGAAGCACATGGCTGATTCGACGATGGGGGCGCCGGCACGGCCGGGTCTGTTCCTCCGCAATGCCACCGGGCTGGTCAAGGCCTGGTCCACATTCGACGCTTTCATCTACTCGTTCTGGTCGATCAACCTGATCACACTCGGGCTGTATGGCATGTCCTACGTGTACACGGTCCCGGACGGCCAGCTGGTCGCCGGGATCCTGCTTTTCGGCGTGCTTGTCACGTTCCTGGTCATCACCTACGCGATGTTGGTGAGCGTCATGCCGCGCACAGGCGGCGACTATGCATGGCAGAGTCGCGTCCTCGGTGGAGGGCTTGGCTTTGTGCTGTCGATCACCGGTTGGTGGTTCACGCTGTTCCTTTGGGCGCCGATCTACGCCAACATCCTCGTCGTCCAGTTCTTCTCCCCGCTCGCTTACACGTTGGGCTGGACTGGCGTCGCCACCTTCTTCACGAGCCAGACCGGCATCTTCGTGTCCTGTTTGATCGTGCTTGCGTTCGTGAGCATCGTCGTCACGATGGGGATGGAAACCTACGCAAGAATTCAGAAGATCTGCTTCTGGATCGGCATCGCGGGGCTGGCGGTGGTGTGCGGCCTCCTGCTCATCTACAGCCAGAGTGACTTCCAGAACGCCTTCAACCGCGAGGCCACGAGCCTGTTCGGCGCTCCCGCCAACGCGTACCAGGGCACCATCGACGCCGCGAGCAAGACGTTCGCCGGCTCGGACTTCGGCTCGCTTTCATTCGGTCCGCTGCTTCTTCTGCTCCCCTGGCTGGCCTTCTATCTGCTGTGGCCCAACTGGGGCGCGACGCTTTACGGCGAGGTTCGCGGCGCCAAGGACTTCCGCAAGCCCTTCTGGAGCATGTTCTGGGGCCTGTGGGTAACCGTGGCGATGGTGGTCGTGGTCGTGCTCCTGATCAACAAAACCATCGGCTGGAACTTCTACCAGTCGGCCAATGCGGCTTACTGGAACAACCTTTTCGCGGTCTCAGGAGCCGTCGCCCCGCCGGTGCCGATCTGGCCTTACCCGGTGATGTTCGCCGGCTTCCTTGTCGACAACCACCTGTTCCAGGCCCTGCTGATCATCGTTATGGGCCTTTGGTTCTTCGGCTGGGCAGGGACGCTGTTCCTGTCCTCGACCCGCGTGATCTTCGCTGCAGCTTTCGACCGCGTGCTGCCGTCATGGGCAGCCAACATCTCGGCCAAGCGGCGCGTTCCCTACGGCTCGCTGGTCCTGATGATCGTGCCCTCGATCGTGATCAGCGCCATCTACGCATATCAGCCAAAGTTCACCACCGTCTTCCTGGACGCGACCGCCGTGCTCGCCTTGACGTTCTTCGCGACTACCGTCGCGGCGATCATCCTGCCCTGGCGGCGAAAGGACCTCTACAACGCATCGCCCATCGCCAGCTGGAAGTTCGCAGGGATCCCGGCCATCACGATCGTCGGGGTGATCACCGGAGCTTTTCTTCTTTTCATGCTCTGGGAATGGTCCTTCAACTCTGCAGACCTTTACGGCACAACCTTCTCGTCGACACCCAACTCCGTCTACTACTTCCTTGCGACATACATCGTCGCGGTCGTCATTTACGTCGTCGCGCGCTTCGTGCGGAAGAGCCAGGGCATCGACCTGGACCGCATCCACCACGAGATTCCGGTTGAATAGAGGCTGATCAACGGCCGCCGGGCTTCGGTCCGGCGGCCGCGCCTTCTAAGAGAAATGCTGGAACACACACTCCGCACCTACCAGAGCCCAACGCGCCTGGTGCAGCGCCTGGGCGCCATCCGCGAGCTCGGCAACGAGGCATCGTTGCTGGGAATTCGGCGACCCCTCTTGGTGACCGATCCGGGAGTCAAGGCCGCCGGCCTTCTGGACACCGCGCTCGAAGCCTTACGAGGCTCGGATGTCGAGCCCATCGTGTTCGATCGCGTGAAGGCAAACCCGGGCGTCGAGCTGGTCGACGCCGGCGCCGCCGAATACAAATCGCAGGGCTGCGATGGCCTAGTCGCCATCGGCGGTGGCAGCTCCATGGACACGGCCAAGGGCATCGGCGTGGTCGCCGTGCATGACGGCAGCATCCTCGATTACGAATGGGGCCACAGCCCGCTCACCTCGCGCATCCCGCCGATGATCGCGGTGCCAACCACGGCCGGCACCGGCAGTGAGGTGACCCTGTGGGCCGTGATCACAGATCCCAAGCGAAAGATCAAGTTCAACGTCGGCGGCACCCCGAACATCGCCTCGTGGGTGGCGCTCATCGACCCCGAGCTGAGCGTGCGCCTGCCCGCGCCCGTGACTGCCGGCACGGGGATGGATGCCCTGGCCCATGCGGTCGAGTGCTTCACGATGGTCTACTACCAGCCGTTCACCGACGCAGTGGCCCTCATGGCCATGGAGTACGTCGCCCGCTACCTGAGGGTTGCCTTCTCGCAGGGCCAGAACCTGCAGGCGCGCTACTACATGAGCGCGGCGGCGATGTTGGGCGGCCTTTCGTATGGCACCGATTCCGCAGGCGCCGCACACGCCATGAGCCAGAGCGCCGGCGGCGTCCACGACGCTCCTCACGGCCAGCTGACCGCAAGGCTGCTGGGTCCGGTAATGGAGTACAACCACGCGGGAGAGCCCGTGCGGTTCGCGCGCATGGCTGAAGCCTTCGGCATGGACACGCGGGGAAAGCCGGTGTGGCGCGCCGCCGAGATGGCGGTCGAGTACGTGCACCAGCTGACGAAAGACGTCGAGATCCTGAGCTTGGAAGAGCTCGGCTTCTCGGAAGACGAGATTCCGATGCTCGCGGACAAGGCGTTCGCCGACCCGCAGACGATCGGCAACCCACGCGACGTCGACGCTGCTGCTTATCGCCGAATCTATGCCCAGGCCTTCGAGCTGGGCCGCCATCGCAACAGCGCGAAGGCGTCCAAGTAAACCCGTTGGAGTGATGACATGACAGTCGACGTGGCCAGGTCGGTGAGGAAAATGTTCGTCGACGGTAAGTGGGTGGAGTCGGAGAGCGGCCAGACGTTCGATGCCGTCAGCCCGGCCACCGGCGAAACCATCGCATCGGTGCCCAAAGGGACGCGAGCCGACGCAAAGCGAGCCGTCGAGGCCGCCCACAAAGCACGCCGAGCGATGGCGGACCTGAAAGGATTCGCGCGGTCCGCGCGGCTGCACCGGATCGCAGATTCGATCGAACAGCACCGCGAGGAGCTCGGCCACCTCCTGACGCTCGACCAGGGCAAGCCCATGCATGCCGAAGCGCTGGGCGAGGTTGACGAGGCGGCGGAGTACTTCCGAATCGCCGCTGAGGATCTCAAGC
>DATCPU010000396.1:0-4355 GCA_036569925.1 Candidatus Dormiibacterota bacterium | reverse complement strand
GTCCAGGAAAGTACACCCGGGTTGAGGAGGCTTTGTCCTCCCCGCTTGCCGGGGAGGTGGCGGGCGAAGCCCGTCGGAGGGGACGTCCGATCATGCACGGCCGGGTTTACAGGCGGCGTTGTGATCGCGGACCTCGCGCCGCCATGGTCAGCACGTGCCGAGTCCAGAAATCAATCGCGCACGCGAGCTGCGCAAGAACCTGACCGCCTCCGAGTGGCGCATGTGGCAGCACCTGAAGGGAAGGCAGATCAGTGGATGGAAGTTCCGTAGGCAGGCTCCGATCGGCCCCTATGTCGTCGACTTCGTGTGTCACGCCGCGCGGCTCATCGTGGAGCTTGATGGGGACAGCCACGATGGCGAAGAGGCCCAGGTCGCCTATGAGCATCGCCGCCAGGCGTGGTTGGAGGCGCGGGGTTACCGAGTCCTGAGGTTGTCGGGCAGAGAGTTGCCCGAAGAGGACCCGCTCCAGGGTGCGTGGGATGCCGTCGACATCGCGTTGTCAGAAACGCCGAGTGAGCTCGACCCGTCGCGGACGCGGCCAGGGTCGCGAGCTTACAAGGCGATCGCAGACCAATCCGGAGGCGTGGATTGTGCATGAGTAGGCGTCCCCTCCGGCCCCTTCGGGGCCACCTCCCCGGCGAGCGGGGAGGGCAAATGCAGCCCCCGTTCGCGCCTTACGACGCTGGGGGGACTACCAGCGTTACCGGGTTCTCCAGCAGGCGCTTGACCTCTGCCATGAACTGCGCCGCCGTCGCTCCGTAGAACACGCGGTGGTCGACCGTCAGCGTCATGCGCATCACCTTGCCCACGACCACCTTGCCTTCGTCGACCACGGCAGCATCCTTGATCGCGCCGACCGCGAGAATCGCCGCCTCCGGCGGGTTGATGATCGCCGTGAACTCGTCGACACCGAACATGCCGAGGTTCGAGATCGAGAACGTCGCGCCTGTGAGGTCGCCTTCGGCGGGCCGGCCGGAGCGCGCGCGCTCGATCACCTGCCGCGACTCGATCGAGATCTGGATGATGTCCTTGACATCGGCGTCATGGACGACAGGGACCAAAAGGCCCATGCCCTGGCTCGGCGCCACCGCGAGACCGATGTTGACCGAGCGCTTACGCTGGAACTTGCCGTCGACCCATGAGGTGTTGACCTCGGGGAACTTCCGCAGCGCCAGCGCGCACGCGCGCACCAGGAAGTCCGTCATGGTCACCTTCTCGGCACCCGGGACGGAGTCCTTGAGCTGCTGACGCATGCTCACCGCCTGGTCGACACGAGCCTCCACGGTGACCGTGAACTCGGGCACCGTCGACTTCGACTCGGCCATGCGCCGTGCGATGGTGACCTGCATTCGCGAGGGCTCGATGACCTCGGTCTCGGGGCCGTCGGCTCGCCTCGCCGGGGCGGCGGCCGGTCTCGCCGCTCCACCTTTGCCCTTGGCCGCTTCGACGTCCTCCCTGACGATCCGCCCGTCAGGGCCGCTGCCCTTGAGGCTCGCCAGGTCAACGCCCAGCTGAGCAGCGAGCCGCTTGGCCAGCGGCGAGGCCTTGACGGCACCGCCGCCTGCCTGTCCATCGCCTGCTTTTCCATCGCCTGCTTTTCCATCGCTTTCTTGCGCCGGCGCGGCTTTCGCCTTGGCGGGTGCGGGTGCCTCGGCAGGCTCGACCTCGGCCACCGCGGCTTCGTCGTCGGGGCCTTCGGCGGTTTCGGTTTCCACATCGGCTTCAGGCTCAGGCTCAGCCTTGGCCTTCGCCGGCTCTGCTTTTCCTTTGGCCGGCTCGGCCTTGGCCGCCTTGGGCTCGGCTGCATCCGCCTTGGCGGCCTTGGCTTCGCCAGCCGCGCCGATGCTTGCGATCGGGGCGCCGATCTTGGCCGGCACGCCTTTCTCGACCTTGATGGACAGGACGCCATCGTCCTCAGCCTCAAGGTCAAAGGTCGCCTTGTCCGATTCGACCTCGGCCAGGACGTCGCCCTTGTGGACCTCGTCGCCATCCTTCTTCTTCCACTCGAGGACGGTGCCCTCCTCCATCGTGTCCGAGAGCTTCGGCATGTTCACATCAGGCATCGGTTTTTCTCCCTACCACTGCACGGGCCATGCGCTTGATGTCCTCGCTGGTCGGGATCGAGGCCTTCTCGAGCGGCAGGCTGTAAGGCATGGGCACCTGCGCGCCGCCGAGGCGCCGGATCGGGGCGTCGAGGTAGTCGAAGCACCGCTCCTGGACGCCGGCCGCGATCTCGGCGGTGACCCCATACGTCGCCCAACCCTCTTCGACCACCATGCAGCGCGTCGTCCGATTCACAGATTCGACGATGGGCGCCCAGTCGATCGGCCGGATGGAGCGGAGGTCGATCACCTCCGCGTCAATGTCCTCTTCCTCAAGCTGCTTGGCCGCCTCGTGCGCCAGCACCGCCATGCGCGACACGCCGACGATCGTGAGATCCGCGCCCTTGCGCCGTACGGCGGCCTCCCCGAGTGGAGTCGTGTAGTCGCCGTCGGGCACCATGCCCCGGACGTTGTACAGGCTCATCGACTCGAGAAACATCACTGGGTTGTTGGTGCGGATCGCCGACTTTAGCATGCCCTTCGCGTCCTCGGGCGTGGTCGGCGCGACGACCAACAGGCCGGGGATGAGGCCGTACAGGACCTCGAAGCTGTGCGAGTGCTGAGCCGACAGCTGGTGTCCCGCGCCGCCGGGCATCCGGATGACCAGAGGCACGTTCGACTCGCCGCCGAACATGTAGCGGATCTTCGCCGCGTTGTTCACGATCTGGTCGTAGGCGACCAGCGAGAAGTTGATGGTCATCATCTCGACCACCGGTCGCAGGCCCAGCATCGCCGACCCGATCGCGGTGCCGACGATCACTTCCTCTGCGATGGGCGCGTCGACCACGCGCTCCGCTCCGAACTTGTCGAGCAGGCCGTCGGTCACGCGATACGCACCGCCGAACTTGCCGATGTCCTCGCCGATGAGGTAGACAGATTCGTCGCGCTCCATCTCTTCGCCCAGCGCTTCGCGCAGCGCAACTCGGTAAAGCTTTTCCTCAGCCACTACAAAGGGTCCCCGTGGAGCTCTGGCCGCTCTTCCCACTCGTCGGCGTACACGTACTTGTAGAGGTCATCGACTTTCGGGTCCGGGCTCTCGTCCGCGTACTTGATGATGTCCTGGACCTCAGCGTCAACCTCCATGCGGACCTTCTTGAAGTACTCCTCGTCGGCCAGCTTGGCTTTCTCGAGCTCGTGCTCGAACGCGACGATGGGGTCGGCCTTGCGGAACTTCTCCTTGTCCTCCGTGGAGCGGTACTTGTCCGGGTCGACGACGGAGTGGCCCTTGAACCGGTAGCAGAGGGCCTCGATGAAGCGGGGCTCAGAGTCCTTGCGCGTCTTCTCCACAATCTCGCTCGTCTTGAGCATCACTTCGCGCACGTTCATGCCGTCGATCTGGATCGACTCCATGTCGTAGGCGCATGCCTTCTTGTAGATGTCAGCGACGGCGGATGCCGCCTCGACCGGGGTGCCCATGCCGTAGCGGTTGTTCACGCAGAACCAGACCACCGGCAGCTTGAAAACCTTGGAGAAGTTCAGCGACTCGTGGAACGCGCCGATGTTCGTGGCGCCATCGCCGAACATGCAGAAGACGACGTCCTTGGACCCCACAGAATCGGAGGCTGCGCCTGGATTCTGCGGGGACCCCGATTTAATTTTCTGTTTGTAGCGGACCGCCCAGCCGCCTCCGGTGGCGAGGGGGAGGTGTCCGCCGACGATGCCATAGCCGCCCATGAAGCGGAGGTCTGAGTCGAACATGTGCATCGAGCCGCCGCGCCCGTGCGAGGTGCCCGTCTCCTTGCCGAAGAGCTCCGCCATCACTGCCTTGGGATCGACGCCGCGTGCGATAGCGTGGCCGTGCTCGCGGTAGCTGGTGAAGATGTAGTCGGTGAGCTGGAGGGGCAGGATGCCGCCCACCACCGTCGCCTCCTCGCCGATGTTGAGGTGGCAGTAGCCGCCGATCTTCGCCTTGGTGTACTGCTCCTGAGTGCGCTCCTCGAAGCGCCTGATGAACTGCATCTGGCGGTGGATGCCCAGCAGAAAATCGCGATTGTCCTTGTTGAGCTCGAGCATCTTGGGCGTGATCGCCTTGGGGTGTGGGGGAGCGGTTGGGGGTTTGACCGAGGCGACCATGTGCTGCTCACGATTCTGAACGGGTGTGGCTTTCGAGGTGGCGGCGACTGCGGTCGTGGGCTCGGGTGCCGTTTCAGCGGCTGTGCCAGCCTGAGCGTCCCCTCCGGCCCTTCGGCCCACCTCCCCGGCGAGCGGGGAGGCCACGCGCTGGTTCGGGATGTGGATCGCCCGGCCCTGCGC
>DATCPU010000395.1:0-4302 GCA_036569925.1 Candidatus Dormiibacterota bacterium | reverse complement strand
GTGTAGTCCTGCGTCATCGCCCAGATCGCCGGCTCGGAATCGGCGACCAGGGCACCCGCCTCTCGCCACTCCTCCATCATCCGCGCCGCCCGCTCGTAGGGGTCGTCCTCGGTCTGCTGGGGCCCGGTCTCGCCGTAGGGTTTGGGTAGATCGATCGCGACGGCGTTGTAGGGGGAGCGCTCCAGCAACTCCGCACGCATGCCGGCATCGATCACGTCGTAGGGCGGCGCGGCGACTTTCTGCAGCGATTCGACCACCCGAAGGTCGTAGTGGGTCGCATGGATCGGGCGCACGTCGGCCATTCGGCCGGAACCTAGCGGTTGCCGCCCTCCTCGTGTCGAGAAGCCCAGATAGCTCTAAGATCGGCCTTAGCGGGGCGTGGCGCAGCCTGGTAGCGCGCGGCCTTTGGGTGGCCGAGGTCCTCGGTTCGAATCCGGGCGCCCCGATATTTGTAGCGCAATACGTGCTACGCTCAGGTTGTGGGTCGATCCCTTCACGTCCGTTTGGATGACACGTCGGCTGCCGCGCTGAGAGTTGTGCGGGGGGATGCGAGCAGTGATTCAGAGGCGGTCCGTACTGCGCTTCGGGAGGCGGCGTCAAGGCGCCGATCGCGATCGTCTATCGCTAAAGAGGTCGGGCGACTGGCTGCTGATGACGCAGATCGAACCGAGATGCGGGTGGTTCGGGAGCAGATGGCGGAACTCGCACCCGAAACGCTCGACTGACGTGGTCCGAGGCGAGGTCTTTCGACTCCCGTCCCCCCGAGGCGCGCGGGGAAGAGAGCAGCATGGTGCCCGCTACGCGGTCGTCGTCCAGGCCGATGAGTTCATGGGGTTGAGTACGACCCTGGTCTCGCCTACTTCGACGAGTGCCCATCCGGCGACGTTCCGGCCGGTGATCACCCTGGAGGGACATGAGACACAAGTCCTCGTCGAGCAGAGCACGGTGGTCGACCCTCAGCGCCTTGGGCGCTCGGCCGGGCGCCTCGATGCCGATGAGCTTCGTGCCGTTGACGATGCCCTTGCTCTGGTCTTCGGTCTTTGACGGCCCGAATCACGGAACCGGCTGACGAGCCGATCCGCGTCGTCGCTTATGACCCACAGTGGCCCATTCGCTTTGAGCGGGAGCGGGCTCTCTTGGAGCGGGCGATCGGGTCTTGGGTCGTCTGTGGCATTCATCACGTCGGCAGTACGGCCGTTCCTGGACTTGACGCCAAGCCAATCATCGACATCTTGGTCGGCGTCGAAGATCTGGCGACCTCGCGTGCCTGTTTCGAGCCCTTGGCCGGGCTCGAGTATCTCCAACGCCCCTTACCTAGCGGAGGAGATGCACTGGTTCTGCAAGCCGGATCCTGGCCGCCGAACCCATCACCTCCATCTCGTCCCGACCGACTCGCCCCGCTATCGAGACGAGCTTGCCTTTGGCGACCACCTGCGCGCGAATCCAGAGAAAGCTCGCGA
Source organism: Candidatus Dormiibacterota bacterium (assembly GCA_036569925.1). Taxonomy (GTDB): domain Bacteria; phylum Chloroflexota; class Dormibacteria; order Dormibacterales; family Dormibacteraceae; genus Palsa-872. Next base: position 2,842 of record DATCPU010000395.1, on the reverse strand, counting down.
CTACGCAGAGCTGAAGCACCGACTGGCGGCGCGCTTCGAGCACGACCGCGAGGCATATACCGACGCGAAGGCCGACTTCATAGAGCGCGTTCTGGCCGAAGCCGCGGCCTAGGAGGGATTAGCGAAACTCGCAGCGCGAGTCGCCAAGCGGGTTTGCAGAAGTAGCTGATTCACGGATACCTCTCTTTGGGCATCGAATTACCCCCCGCCTACGACGCTTCCGAGGAGTACATCACCCGGTTTGGGCACTACTCCCCGGCCAATAGGGCGTAGGAGTTGGCTCTGGAAGCCGGATTGGGCTTGGATTGCTTCCTCAATTGGGGTCGACGTGACAACGCCGTAACGTCGAAGAGGTGGAGGTCACCATCGTTATGAGCTTGCCGGAAGCCGCCGCGCTGCTGGGTGTCGCGTTCGCGTCCGTCGCAGGGCGTCGGGCATCGTCTCATCGGAAGAGGGTGCCGCCTCCCGCTACAAACCCCAAAAAAGCGGGAGGCGGCGGTAGTTCTTACGGCTCGCAGGAAGCAAGCTAGCGATCACATCCGACGCTGACTGGGGTCAGCTCGGTTATCTGTCCGGGAACGCGATCAGGATGGTCGAGTCAATCCGCATTAGACGCCACGGCTCGCAACCAGCGCGTCTGTGCGGGAAACCCCAGGATGAAATGGAGCAGTTCCATGTCATACAAGGTCACCGCAGTTCACACCGAGCAGCCCGCTGGATACAGCCATCCGCACATCGCAAAGGTCAAGCTGAGCGATGGGACCGTCGAGACCCGCGAGCAGGTCATTCGCTACATCCGCTACTCGAAGCTCACCTATGTGACGTGGGCGGTTGGGGTCCCCGAGGCAAAGGTCATCGTCTCCAGGTGCCCACACTGCTTGTTGGGTGACTACCTCACGACCGAGCCAGACTCGACGACCAAGAACAACCTGCTCGATCTGCCTCGGTTCTAGTCGAGCGTCTCGGGCGATACTTGGACGACTCGACGGGGTGCCGCATGCGGCGCGCGCTCGGGCAAGGACTCCATGTCCTCGCGCGGGTGCGCGCCGTAACCGAGAGCTACGGCGATGGCGTCGGCAAGGAAGGGCATCAGCTTCTCGGCTTCGGCTGATTTGAGGTCCAATCCGATTCGGTCGTCGAGGATCAAACGGATGTGATCCTCATCGTCTCGTCGGAAGCTGGCCTTCACGAAGGGGACGCTCCAGCCATCCACGACGACATCGTGGTGCTGGAACGGCCCCGGGAAGGTGAGGCGGAAATCCTGTGCGACCGGGGTGCATTCATGGCCCATACGTGCTGTGCCTTTCTCTGCGATAGCTCCGTCTCCTGCTATGAGCAGGAGACGCTGATCGGCTCGGTTGAGGGAGAGAATTCGGCTTCCTAGAGCCGTTTTCCGTCCGATCCGACGAGTAGAGTCCGTTCTCCAAAAGCAAGAAAACGGCCCCCGCGAAGTTGTCGCTTCCGAGGGCCAGGCCACCCGAGGTGAAGCTCGAATGGCAGTTCCCAAGGTAGCACCGCGACCCGCTGCTGCGGAAGTCGCAAATCTCCTCGATTCGCCCGAGATCCGGGGGTTGATCGATGCGCTGGAAGAGACTCGCTGGACGGGCCGTCCGGGATACCCGATCCGGACGATGGTGGGCCTCTGTTTGGTCAAGGCCCGGTACGCGCTGCCAACGTGGACGAAGACCGTCGCCCTGGTCCGAGAGCACTGGGCGCTTCAGCGGGCGCTGGGCTGCGAAGGGAACCCGCCGAGCGTGTATGCCGCCTACCGGTTCGCCGAAAAGCTGAGGGCGCATGGCGACAAACTGGAGCGCTGCATTGACTCCGTGGTCGAAGGGCTTAAGGCGAAGCTGCCGAGCTATGGGACCGACCTCGCCATCGATGCGAGCGACATGCCCGCCTACGCGAACGGCCAGCGCTACTCCTCCAAGGACGGACCAGAGCGAGACTGGCACTCTGACCCCGATGCCTCTTGGGGCCACCGTTCGGCGATCTCGGTGCGCAAGGGAGGCGGATTTTTCGGCTTTCGCCTTCACATGGCGACCTGCGTCTCTACGGGGCTGCCGGTCTCTTGGCGAGTGGCGACCGGGCGCGAGCACGAAACGCTGTCCGTCGCTCCTTTGATCGACACGGCGAAGCGGCGCGGTGCGATGGCGGCGACCGCCGCCTGCGACAAGGGGTATGACAACAACCGGGTCTACGCCGAGCTTGCCGAACGGGATTGCCTGCCGTTGATCCCGCTGCGGCAGACCACTTCGGTCAAGAACGGGGAGCATCTGCCGCCGAGGTGCTCGCATGGCGAGTGGACGTTCGCTGGCTCGGACCGCAAGCGAGGGGCGGCAAAGTGGCGCTGCCCGACCGGGGAATGCGCGCCCGCTTCGATCTGGCGGAAGGCGAGCCGCCTTCACCCGCTGGTCCCACGAGAGACAAAGCGGTGGAAGGCTGCTTACCGCAAGCGGGCGGCAGTCGAGCGCGAGTTCGGTTGCTTAAAGCACACCTGGGGCCTCAAGCCCTTGCGGGTGCGCGGCATCGATCGCGTTCGACTGCACGCCGACTTGACGGTGCTGACGAGGCTGGCTTGCACCCTCTCTCGGGCGCGGGCCTTGGCTAATGAAACTCGAACTGACCGCCGTAGGGCGACGGCACCCAAGCAATCCCATCGAGGAGGTCGTCAGGCTCCACTTGCAATGCCGTTGCAAGCTTGAGCACAGTGTCGATACGAGGCGTCCGTGAGCCACGCTCCAAGAGGCCGATCTCCGTCCTGTGGAGACCGGCTCGGAGGCCGAGCGTTTCCTGTGAGATGCCCGCGACCCGGCGGCAGCGGCGGAGGGTCTGAGCGAAG
>DATCPU010000394.1:0-1558 GCA_036569925.1 Candidatus Dormiibacterota bacterium | reverse complement strand
TCGCTCGTCGCGCATGCGGAGCAACTCCAACCTGCGATCGCCAAATTCGCGTTGCAGGCTCGCCACGAACTCGAGTGCGTCCTGAGTGAGCACCTCCGCCGCGCGTCCGGTGACAGGTCCCTTCAGCTTCATCCGGTCAATCTACAGGACGCCGTTAAGTGCCTGCCAATTCGGCAACCACCGGGGCGAAGGATTCTGCTGCCTCGCCCGGGATGATCACGTACGAGATCCCGTATCGCTCCCGCCGCCGCCGCAGATCATCGACCACCTCATCGATCGTTCCGATCAGGAAGTGCGGCATGGCGAGAATGTCCTTGGGTTCGACGCCGACTCCGCCCGCCATCGCCGAAGCCACCGAGTCGCCGTCGTCGGTGATGTTGGCGAGGAAGATGGTGACGCTGAGCTCGATGCTCTCCATCCGGTCGCCCGCCGCGTCCCTGATCCAGCCCAGCTTCTCGTCGGTCGCCTCGGCAAGCCCGGTGCGCACGAGGTTGCGGTTGACCGCGCCTTCGCGGAGGTCGAAGTTCACGTTGACGATGTCCGCCTCGCGCGCCGCGATTCGCAGCATGCGGCGACCCCCTCCTCCCAGCAGGATCGGCGGATGGGGCTTCTGGACTGGGCGCGGTGATCCCTCGATCGCGGTCACGCGATAGTGCTCACCCGCGAATGTGAAAGGTTCGCCGGTGAAGAGCCCCTTGATGATTGTCAGGGCCTCCTCCATCCGGCTGATTCGCTTGCCTGCGCTGTCGAACGGAATGCCCGCCTGTTCGTAGTCGGACGCCATCCAGCCGGCCCCGAGCCCGAGGTCAAGCCTGCCGTCTGAGAGCAAATCGAGGGTGGCCGCCTCCTTGGCCAGCACCACGGGGTGCCGGTAGTCGTTGTCGAACACCAGAGAGCCGACCCTCAACTTTGTGGTGGCGTCGGCCGCGGCCATGAGCGCGGCGATCGGGCCGACCTGGTCGGTGAAGTGATCGGGAAGGTAAAGAGTGGCGTACCCCAGCGATTCCACCTGGCGTGCCTTCTCCTTCCAGGCGCCGGCGCTGGACGCGCGGTGTTCCTGCACGCCGAACCTGAAGGGGCGCGGTTTGGTCACGGCGCGTAATTATGCCGCGCGGGCGCCCCGTGGCCGCCTCATGGGCTAGCATCGACGCGCTATGGTCGCCGCCGTCCGCCGAGCGCGGGACCAAGCCTGGGTGGCAATCGCGCCCGCGCTTGTCAGCTGGGTGCTGCTCTTCGGGTACCAATGGGCGTTCGCGCTCTCGTACAAGGGTCACCAACACACGGTGTTCGCCTATCACTCGGGAGTGTTGGGAGATGGAGTTCTGATTCCAGCAGTCAACGTGGCCGGTTTCGTGGTGCTGCGGTACCTCGCCGTGACCATCCAGTGGAGACGTCTTCCGCTGTACGCCTTTCTAGGCCTGTTGACGGCAACGACCGCATTTCTCGTCCAGGGCAATCTCGATCTAGTCAACTGGTCGATGCCGCTTGCCTATCACTGGAGCGATGTGGGTCAGTTCCACTTTTTTGTCATGTGGGCCGAGCTCGCCTACCTCTACCT
>DATCPU010000393.1:0-1593 GCA_036569925.1 Candidatus Dormiibacterota bacterium | reverse complement strand
GTCCGCTACCGCGAAATTCGGGGCGAAATGGACGCCCGCCGCTTCAACGAAGCTGCCGTGACCGAGGGCGCTTAACAGCCCGTTGCTGAAGTCGCGTTTTGATCACGCGGGGTCGACGGTGACGGCCACGACCAGGACGGCGAACCCATAGGGGGACGCGGCGACCAGGATGATTGCCACGGCATCCTCGGTGTCGACGAAGAAGAGATAGGCCAGCCCTCGGGCCGCTGCCTCTCTCGGGGTTCCGGCCCCGATCAGCAGCCGCATCAGGATGCCGAGATTGTGGCCGGCGACGTGAACCAGATAGCGTTTGTGGACAATGTCGCGCCCGCGCAGCCAGGTCCGTCGCATGCCGCCTCGGTCGAGATTGTGGGCGAAGGATCGCTCGACGATTTCCGCCCGCCGCCGCATCGCCTGCTTGCCGACCCCCGAACCCAGGCGGGTGCGGTTTGCATAGACCGCCACACGCGCTTTGTCGTCGCCGTGCCAGCGTGAAAAGCCCGACTGCTTGGGCTCGGCGATGCGCGTCTTCCACACCCCGTCGTCGAGGGTCTTCAACAGGGCGCGCGAGTGGTACCCTTTGTCGGCGACCAGTTCGCTCGGTTCTTGCTTGGTCGGCGCAACGCTGACCCGCGCCAGGTTCTTCTGTGCCGCCGTCAGCGTGCCCTCGAGCGTCGTTGTGTCGCCTTCATCGGCAGGATGGAGCGCTGCGGCGACGATGATGCCGGTGTCGAGATCGACCGCGTGCTCGGGCTTGTAGGCGAGGTGCGTACGACCGTCTTTCAGCTTGGCGATCTTGGCCTCTGGGTCGGTCTTGCTGGTCCACTCTTCGTTCGACAGCTTCTTGCCCTTGCGGTTGCGATCGATGCGGACGAGATCGTCTACACTCGGCGTCTCGATGCCGCTCTCCTTGGCCATCTGCGTCAGCATTTCGCGATAGGTCCGGCCATCGTCCCGGCGCACGATGGTGCGCAGCGCCGCATTGGCCTCCATCGTCGAGGCGTCCACGCCGATCCGCTTGCCCTTCACTAAGCCGTGCTCGGCCACAAGCTTCAACACCCAGCCAAACATCGTCTCGTGGACCTCATGGGGAAGCCGCCCGCGCGTCTTCGACAACCACGAGTGATCGGGTACCTTCTCCCGGTTCTCCAGCCGCAGAAAATCGCGCAGCGACATCGAATCCGAACACCGCCAGGCGATCCCTCGCTCGCTGGCGATCCCCTCAAAATAGCCAACCATGTGCATCCGGAAATAACGTCCCGGCGGCACCGACGGTGCCCCCATCTTTGGCGCGTAATAAGGCTGGCATGACGTCTCGACAAACAGGTCAAAACCGCCCGCGAGCAACACTTCCTGAAGCCGGTCGTAAAACACATGTCCGGGTGAGCGCGGCATCTCACCCCAGCTCACGATCAGATCGTCCTGCCGATCGCCCTCGCGCCCCATCGCCATTTCGCAAATCCAGCCCAGCCCCGCTGCTTCACACTGAATCAACCAAACCCGACTTCGTCAACGGGCTGCTAAGGCGGCGTGGCAATCTCCTTCCGCCTTGACCTTCCGGGGGCCGGGGATTGACGCGTCGCGCTACGCGCT
>DATCPU010000392.1:0-11284 GCA_036569925.1 Candidatus Dormiibacterota bacterium | reverse complement strand
CGTCGGGATCGTCGTAGAAGATGCCCTCGACGCCATCGCCGTGGTGCACGTCGACGTCGACATAAGCGACGCGGTGACCGCGATCCTTGAGCCACTGGATTGCGATCGCTGGGTCGTCGTACGTGCAGAACCCGCTCGCTCGTGCCCGATGCGCGTGGTGTAGGCCGCCCGCGGGACTGAATGCATGCAGCGCCGCGCCGCTCTCGATTGCCTCGGCCGCGACCAGGCTTGCGCCTGCGACGAGCGAGGCGCCCTCGTGAAGCTCGTCGGAGATGGGGTTGTCAGCGGACGCGAAGCCGGCGGCCTCGATCCTGGCAGGGGAGATCTCTCGACGTCCCGCGGGGTCGCTGAGCTTTCTGACGAGGTCCACGTATTCCGGCGAGTGGACGAGCTCCAGCTCTTTGATGGTGGCGCGCCGCGGCGGCAGCAGGCGGCAGTGCTCGATGAGTCCCGTCGACGTGATCAGGTCCATCGTCAGCTTCACCCGGATTGGCTGGAGCGGATGCTGATCGGACAGGTGATGCTTCATCAGCTCGTCGCCATAGACGAGCACAACGGGGCCTGACACTGACTATTTACGCTAGCAGGGCGGTGAGCCAGGTCGACGACAGCCTTTTCGAGTCAGTCCCAAACTTCTCGGAGGGAAGGGATCGCACGGCGATCGATGCCATTGCCGGCGCTGCCGCGAGCCGCGCCCACCTGCTGGACGTCGACGCGGATGTGGACCACAACCGGACTGTCGTGTCGCTGGCCGGCTCCGGGGCTCATCTGGTCGAGGCGCTCATGGCTTCCGTTGCGATGGCCGTCGAGCAGATCGATGTGCGCGCGCACAGCGGAGTGCATCCCCGTGTGGGCGCGGCCGATGTCTTGCCGATCGTGCCACTTGACTCCACGCCGCTGGACCACTGCCGGCAGGTGGCGGCCGAGCTCGGCGAGCGGGTCTGGAACGAGCTACGGGTGCCTGTGTACTTTTACGGCCAGGGTCAGAGCCTGGCGGACATCCGCGGTGGGCGTGGACGACTCGACCTCGGCGGCCCCGAGCTCCACCCGACCGCGGGAGCCGTTTGCGTGGGCGCGCGGCCGAAGCTGGTGGCGTTCAACGCGATCCTTTCCGGCATCGATGCCAGCGCCGCCCGTGAACTCGCGCGCTCGATCAGAGAATCGGCCGGCGGCATGCGTGGCGTTCACGCGCTGGTGTTCGAGCTGAGTGGCGGGCGCGTGCAGCTTTCGATGAACCTCTTCCGGGTCGAGGAAACGACCCCGGCAATGGTGATCGCCGAGGTGGAGCGCCGTGGCGTGGCGATTGGGTCGCAGCAGGTGGTGGGCCTTTGCCCCGCCGCGGTGGCCAGCGCCGCGGCGACGGGGCGGCTGCTCGAGGCGCGGCTGGCCGCGGCGGCGGCGCGAGCGGGAGCGGCTCGGTGCTTTGAGCGCGGGGACAACGAGCATGTGGCGCTCGCGAGGCGCTTGATGCGGGAGGCGGATGGGCTGGCCTCTCTGGACACCGGTCAGGTCGATGTCCTGGGTGGCGCGGAGAGGGCGGCGGCGCTGGTCCCGGTCCTCAAGGTGGCGGGCGTGCTGGACGGCGAGCTCGAGTTGATGCTGAGGGCCGCCGCTCGCGGCCTGCGCGAGGCGGTCATTGAAGAAACCCGGTCGGCCTACGCGGCAAGGTTCGCGGCGCTCGACCGGCGGCTCGACCCGCCTGCGGGTTGATTTAGCGGGGCGTCACGAGGGTGCGGCAGTGGTGTCCACGGTCACGTTGCAGGCGCCGCCGTTGACCTCAACCGAATAGGTGTCGGCGGCGCCGTCGTAGCCGTTGGATTGCCAGTGTGCGCTGCCAATCGAGGCGGTATGGTGGCCGTCCGCAGTCAGGTTGAGCGCGCCTCCCGAAAGCTCGACCGAGACCGGGATGCCGCTGGGCCTGTGCACGCGCACGTTCGGGGCGCCGCCGTTGGCCCTGATGGACACGATTCCCTTGGGCGGACCGAGTGTGATGTCGAGTCGGATGGCGCCATTGTTCGCGTCGACGGATGCGACATTGACGCCGGTCAGCGTCAGCGTGGCGTTGATGGCCCCGCTGTTCAAGCTGAAGCTCCAGGGCACGGAGGGGTTGATATGAATCTCGATGGCGAGATGGCGGCTGCCGAAAATGCCGAACTCGCCCTGTTGGGATATGCGCAGCTCGCCTGTCGAATTGTCCAGCGCCACTTCCGGCTTGGGGCCCGAGTAAGTGACCACCGCTCGGTATAGGTCCGCACCCAAAGCGTTGTCGCCAACCACTGTCAGGTCCGCAGCGCCCACCTCGACGTCCAGGCTCGCGCTCGTCAGCGTGCCGACGGCGTCGGAGGCCATGAGGGTCTGGGTGCCGCCGGGAATGGCCGGCCCCGCTGCCACGTATGCGATCGCGCCGACTCCGGCGATCAAAAGGATGACGACCGTGGCGATATCCATCGCACGGCCACGCACCATACGTCGAACGATGAGCTCGAGGCCGATGACGATCAGGACGAGCGGCCAGAGATCCGCCAGGCGGTAGAGGCGGTCCGCGGAAATGAGGTTCAGGTCGACGAGCAGCGCGATGAGGCCGATAACGATGAGGACCACCGGCCAGAAGAAGCTGCGGTAATGGCGGCGCATGCCTCGGTCCGGCCTCAGGCGCGAGTTCGGCGAACTATCAGAAACACGCCCAGGACGATGAGGACCACCGGCCAGACGTATTTACCGTCAAGCCCATCGAGAAGATGGAGGTTGCGCAACAGGAAGAAAGCCCCGATGACGACCAGGGCAAGCGGCAAGAGGTAGTCCCTGCGCCAGAAGCTCATTGGGCGGGATTCTAGCTTTAAGCCCGGACTAGACCGGAGCCACTACCTCAAAGAGGTCGGGTCTCTCCTTGCGGGCAGCTTCGACCAGGTCGGCGCCCGCGACTGTCGCCTGGATGGGCCTCGGCTCCTCCAGATAGGCCTTGGCCACGCGCTTGAGGTCGGCGGCGGTTGCCTTCAAAAGGCGCTGCTTGAACGTTTCGCGTTGCGCACGGGTGAATCCGGTCAGGCGGTTGATGGCCTCGCGCCGTCCTTTGATGTCCGGGGATTCGAGGGGATCGACGTCGCCGCATGCGCCAAGAATTGCCTCTTTCAGGGCTTCGGCATCGATCTCATGATCGACCACCCATCTAACCGCAGCGTCATACGTGTCGTAGGTCCTGGCGATGTTTGGGTCGCGGTACGAGCCGAGGTAAAAGCTACCTCCGCCGGTGTTGGCCTGCGCGTATGCCCCATAGGCGCCGCCTTTCTCTCGGAGCTCCTTGTGGAGGAAGGTGTCGCGCATGTAGTTGGCCAGCACGAGTAGGACTGGAGCGTCCGGGTGCTGATAACGGACCGTCTTGAACGTGCGGACGTTGAAAGCGACGGGCAATGGCGCGGTGCGTGCTTCGCGGACTGGATCCAACGGGTTTGGCCTGACAGCCTCGCCGTTGCTGTTGCCGGCAGCGGCTTGGGATGGCAGGGAGCTCACAAGATTCTGAAGGTGGGCCTTGAATGTGTCGATCATCGAGTCCTCGCACGTGACCACGACCGTGATCGAATCGCTGCGGAACAGCTTGGTCCTGATCTTGTCGAGCTTCGCAATGAGCTCCTGCAGGCCAGAGTCGTCGAGCTTGGCCAGGCCCCTCATGACATGGAGCATGCCGATGCCCTGGAGCCGATCGTTCAATGCGCCTTCGGAGGTCAGCTTCGACTGGGCGAGAAGGATCGCGAACTGGAAGCCGAGGCCTGCGATCGAGCTTTCGAGTCGGGTCGCTGTCTCGGCGATGATCTCCTTCAGCCTTCCGGGCTCGATCTCCAGATGAGCGGTCAAGTCGATGAACAGGTCGATGAAGTGCTTCGCGTTTCGGTCGAGCGCCTTGCCCGAGACCATGAACGACTGCAGGTAGTCCTCCTCGCCTGCCAGGGGCTGCACCTGGGCGGCGGCGCCGATGCCACCGGTATGGGCGGCGATACGCTTGGCGATCTCGACGTAATCCTGGCCGGCGGCGCCGGCCTGGGTCAGGACGCGCCCGAACAGCGGGAGCAGGTCCTTCTCCTCGGGTGTGAGCGCAGAGAAATCGGAGCGTATATCGATATAGGTGACACCGTTGGTCGGCTGGGGAAAGAATTCCACCGACGCCCGGCCCAGGGTTGTGTCCTTGCTGGGGACGTCTTCGAACTTCATCGGGATGTCAGTGAGCTCCAGAGTGGGCAGGGTTGAGAGGTCCTGCTTGGCGTCCTGGTCCCGCTTGAGGCGAAGCGCCTCGGCGACGATCTGCGCCTTTTCAGCATCTGTGAGGCTCGCTTCGACCTTGGCCAGGCGCTCGAGCTCCTTTGTGCGCTTCTTTTCCTCGAGCTCTTCGTCGGGCACAACGGTAAGCAGAGCGCGGTGCGGGTTATCGAGCAGCTCTGCCTTGATGAGGTTCTCGAAGAAGCGGCCTTCTTTGCGATCCTTTTCAAGGCGGGCAAGGTCGGCGTCGAAATTTAGCGCGTCGTAGGGATCGCCGCCGTAGTAGTACGGCGCAAGGGCGGTGAACAGAATCTTCAGCGAGTAAGGGAAGCCGGCGTTGGAGCGCTCGCGCTTTTCGAACTCGAGGTGATGGATGGCAGCGTCCACTTGCCCGTGATCCACGCCTTCTCGCGCAAGGCGCTCCAGCGTTTCCAGCACGACCTTCTCGACCTTTGACGCGTCCTCCTCTGCGATGTCCTTCAGTCCGGCGCCAAAGACTGTTTCGCGGTAGTCGTCCTGAAGGCCGCTGCCGTCCGCCATCGCGGTGCCAAGCTTCGAATCGATGAGGGCTTTTCTGAGCGGTGATGCGGCGTTGCCGAGCAATACTTCCGCGAGCACCTTCATGGCGAGGAGCTGGAAGGAATCTCCTGTGGGGACGGTAACCCAGGCAACGAGGGCCTGAGCCTTTCGTGCGTTGTCTTCGCCTTTGGTCGCGGGATAGGGCTCTGTAGCAGTGACCGGTTTCTTGAATCGCCTGACGTCGGGGATCGAGGTATCGACTTCAATGCGGTTGAAATGTTTCAGCGCGCCTTCTTCGATGGCCGCGAGGGTCTCCTCGAGGTTCTGGTCTCCGTATGTGTAGAAGTAGGCGTTGCTCGGGTGGTAATGCGTCGCGTGGAATCGCTTCAGATGCTCCCAGGTGAGGTCGGGAATGTGCTCTGGGTCGCCGCCCGAGATATGTGAGTAGGTGAGGCCTGGGAACAAGGCCTCGCCCACAATTTTCTGGATCGCGGCCTGGGGGCTGGCGAGAGCGCCCTTCATCTCGTTGTAGACGACGCCTTTATATCTAAGCCCGCTGCTGGGGTCGCCTGGGGCCTCGAACTCGAAGCGGATGCCTTCCTGCTTGAAGGAATCCTCGTCCAGCCTCGGGAAGAATGTCGCGTCGAGATAGACGTCGAGGAGGTTCTTGAAGTCCTTCTGGTTGCGGGAGCTGAAGGGATACATGGTCCAGTCGGCGCTGGTGAAGGCATTCATGAAAGTGGCCAGGGAGCGGCGGGTCATGCTGAAGAAGGGATCGCGGACGGGGAACTTTTGGGACCCGGCGAGCACGACGTGCTCGAGGATGTGTGCGACGCCCGTGGAGTCCACCGGCACCGTCGGGAAGAAGACGGCGAAGGAGTTGTTGTCGTCGGGGCACTCCACATGGAGGTGGCGGGCGCCGGTGCGATCGTGCTCGAGCTCGAGGTAGGAGCCCTCGAGGCGCTCCAGACGCTCCCTGCGCACGATCGTGTAGCCGCCGATGGTGCCGATGCCGCGGGCGGTGGTCTTCGCCATCCTTTTTAGCAGTCTAGTTGGGTCGGACTGGCCGGCGTCCCGCGGTGAGTCGGGGGCGGTACCGGCAGTCAGCGACGTGGGGCTACGATGGGGCCGTGTCGATGTTCAGCCCTGGAGAGCTCGAGTTTTTGCGATCGCAGCGCATTGCACGGCTCGCAACGGTGGGGCCTTCTGGGTGGCCGCACGTGGTGCCCGTGATGTATTCGATGGCCGAGGAGGGCTTGTTCGAGTTCGACGTCGATGGGGTCAAGCTGAGGAACCTGGGAAGCGAGCCACGCGCCGCCCTGGTAGTCGACGCGATGGGGCCGAAACGAGGGGTGTCGATCCAGGGCAAGGCTGAGCTGATCGGGCCCGAACGCGCACGCCTGATGCCAATCAGGAAGTTCAGCTGGGGCCTGTAAAGGCCAGCGGCGCCGGCAGCCAGACCTCGGCCGGGGCCCTCCCTCCTCCCGGCGAGCCCCTCCCCCAGCCCGCACACCGCGGGTCAATCTAGTTGGAATTTGTTGTCGGGTGAACCCTGGTCGTTAAGACCGAACTACCCCTGTACCTCGCGCATCAGGTTTGCCATCTCGATGGCGGCGTCCGCCGCATCTGCCCCCTTGTTGTTCTTCGGACCGGAGCGAGCCAGCGCCTGCTCTTTGTCCTCGGTTGTGATCACCCCGAACGCTACCGGCACCCCCGTGTCCAGCTGCACTTGCATGATTCCTGCGGCCGCCTGGTTGGCAACCAGCTCGAAGTGATATGTCTCGCCGCGGATCACGCACCCCAGGCACACGATGGCGTCATGGTTGCCTTTCTCGGCCAGCGCCAGGGCAGTCACTGGTAACTCCAGCGACCCCGGAACCCAGAGCACATCGGGATCCTCGACGCCACGCTCCTTGAGGGCATTCAATGCGCCGCGGAGAAGGCGCCGGGTCACATCTTCGTTGAAGCGCGCGACCACGATTGCGATGCGAAGGTCGCTTCCGGTCAGCTCGGGCGTTTCGCCCTTCTCCCCCACCTCTTAACTAGAGCAGGTGCCCGAGCTTGTCTTTCTTGGTCCTGAGGTAGCGCTCGTTGTGTGCGTTGGCCGCGATGCGAATCGGCACGCGCTCCGTCACCTCGAGCCCGAAACCCTCCAGGCCATAGATCTTCTTGGGGTTATTGGTCAGCAGCCTGATCTTGCGCACTCCAAGGTCGTACAGGATCTGGCTGCCAATCCCGTAGTCGCGCTTGTCGGCTGGATGCCCCAGGGCCTCGTTCGCCTCGACCGTGTCCAGGCCGCGGTCCTGCAGGTTATATGCGTGCAGCTTGTCCAATAGGCCGATACCCCGGCCTTCCTGGTGGCGGATATACAGGATGACACCCGCGCCATCTGCCGCGATCATCTCCATCGCTGCGTGCAGCTGAGCGCCGCAATCGCAGCGCAGGCTGCCGAAGATATCGCCGGTGAGGCACTCTGAGTGCGCCCGAAGGAGCACAGGTTTTTCAGGATCGATCTCACCCAGCACCAGGGCAAGGTGATTCTCGTGCCTGAGCACGTCCTCGTACGCATATAGCCTCCACTCACGAGGTTCGGCGCCCCCAATCGGAATCACCGCCTCGACGCGGCGCGCCACCAGCTTCTCGTTGCGACGCCTGTAGGCGATCATCTGCTCGACGGTGATCACCTTGATGTCATGCTCGCGCGCAAAGCTGTCCAGGTCAGGCATTCGAGACATCGTTCCATCCGCTTTCATCAGCTCAGTGATGACGCCGGCCGGATAAAGTCCGGCCAGGATTGCCAGGTCCACGGCGGCCTCCGTCTGCCCTGCCCGAGTCAGCACACCACCTTCGGCGGCGCGCAACGGGAACGTGTGCCCTGGCATCGAGAAATCGCTGCTCCTGGCGGAGGGATCGAGCACTTTACGAATGGTCGCTGCGCGATCGTGCGCAGAAGCGCCAGTCGTCACGCTTTCCTTGGCGTCGATGCTCACGCTGAAAGCGGTTCCCAATCGGCTCGTGTTGTGCTCCACCATCGGCGCAATCCCAAGCTCGTCGAGCCGTTTCGCCAATATCGGCATGCACACGAGGCCGGATCCGTGGCGTGTCATAAAGCTGATGTGCTCGGGCGTCACCAGCTGCGCGGCGACCACCAGGTCGCCCTCGTTCTCGCGCTCCTCGTCATCCACGACGATGACGAACTTGCCCGATTTGAAGTCGGAAAGCGCCTCGGGAACGGTCGCCAAAGCCATCGCTGGTAGATATTACCGGCGGAGGTTTCGAGCGACGTAGCGCGCAAGGATGTCCGCCTCGAGGTTCACCACCGTGCCTTTCCTGTATCCGCCGGCGATGGTTACGGCGAGGGTGTGAGGAATCAACGCCACCCCGAAGGTGCCGGGGGGCTTGTCCACCGTCGCCACCGTCAGGCTCACTCCATCCACCGCGATGGAGCCCTTGGCGGCAACGAACCTGGCCAGCGCTGCCGGCAGCTGGATGGTTACCTCGCGGCCTGAAACCACCTGCTTCACCGACGCCACGATGGCGGTGGCGTCGACATGGCCCTGCACGAGGTGACCGTCAAGCGTTGAGCTCGCCGTCAGGGGAAGCTCGAGGTTGGCCTCGACGCCAGGCTGGAGGGCGCCCAAATTGGTGCGGCGCAGGGTCTCGGGGACGACGTCCATGTAGAAGACCGAGCCCTTCTTCTTGACGACGGTCAAGCAGCACCCATTCACTGCGACGCTGCCGCCAATCTTCAAATGCCGCGCGATCCCCGCGTGGTCGATGGCAATGCGCTTGCCATTTGCCTCGACCACCTTCGAGACTGCGCTAACTATCCCTGTGAACATCCACGTATCCGGTGATCAACAGGTCGTCGCCAAGCCTGGTCGCATCGAGCGCTCGCAACCGGACAGCTTCGGCGAGGTGGTCCACGCCGGATCCCGCGAGCGCACTCGGCGCTTCACGGCCACCAATGAGAGTTGGGGCGACATACGCGTACACCTTATCCACCAGGCCTTCCGATACGAACGATGCGTGCACCGTGCCGCCGCCCTCTACCAACAGGCTGAGAATGCCTCGTCGGCCAAGCTCCTCGAGCAGTGGTTGCAGCGCCACTCGACCGTCTGGGGTGGCTGGAAACTTGACGACCTCCGCCAATCCCATCCGGCCGGCGCGTGTGGTCGCAATAAGGGTGTTAGGACCGACGACCTTGGTGGACATTCTCAGCCGCAACTGGGAGTCGAGCACGACGCGCAACGGTTGACGGCCAGCTGTGGCGCCGTCCAGACGGGTGGTCAGCTCCGGATCGTCGGCAATCACTGTGTTAACGCCAACCAGGATTGCATCGTGGATGTGCCTCAGCCGGTGACCATGCAAACGAGACTCTTCGCTCGTGATCCATCGCGATTCTCCGGTGCGAGTCGCAATCTTGCCGTCGAGGCTCATCGCAAACTTGGCGCTCACGAACGGCCTGCCTGTGAGCCGGTGCTTGACGTAGAACTCGTTCAGTTGAAGCGCGCGGTCCTCCTGAATGCCGAGGACGGTCTCGATTCCGGCGGACCGGAGCTTGGCTATGCCGGCGCCGTGGACGCGTCGGTCTGGGTCCTGCATCGAGATCACCACTCGCTTCAGGCCGGCTTCGATGATCACATCGGCACAGGAAGGAGCGCGGTGGGCGGCGCATGGCTCGAGATTCACGTACAGGGTGCCGCCAAGCGCATCGTCCCCGGCGGCAGTCAGGGCTTGTTGCTCAGCGTGGGGTTCCCCAGCGAGGCGGTGATAACCCTCGCCTGCCAGCGTTCCGGAGCTGGTGAGCACCACCGCACCGACCATCGGGTTCGGGCTCGTGGCATAGTCCGCCCGCAGCGCCAGCTCCAGGGCGCGCGCCGACCAATGCAGGTCAAGGCTCGTGTCCGTATCTGTCGGTGGCAGTCCAGGCAATATATCGGCCACGGCGCGCGGACGCGCAAAACCAGTGAGCAACCGAATTAGGTCTATGAGAATCTCCAGTCGCTTTCACTGCGCTGGATCCGTATGACGTGATCTCACATCCTCAACAACTGAAGAGTGAGTTATAGGTGAACAAGCCCTCGGGCTATTAGTACCGGTCAGCTCAAGGCATTGCTGCTCTTACACCTCCGGCCTATCAACCTAGTGGTCTACTAGGGCCCTTACCTGGTTAACCCAGTGGGAGACCTTATCTTGGAGTCTGCTTCGCACTTAGATGCTTTCAGCGCTTATCAGAACCGGCCATGGCTACCCGGCGCTGCCACTGGCGTGACAACCGGTACACTAGCGGGCCGTTCAACCCGGTCCTCTCGTACTAGGGTCAACTCTCCTCAAGTCTCCTGCGCCCACGGCGGATAGGGACCGAACTGTCTCACGACGTTCTAAACCCAGCTCGCGTACCGCTTTAATGGGCGAACAGCCCAACCCTTGGGACCGACTCCAGCCCCAGGATGCGACGAGCCGACATCGCACGTTCTCTGCCGTTTCCGGCAGCGCAGACTATATCTCCACCCTGCTCGACCAAGAGCGAGGGGTCGGCGTGTTGTGACAGTCATGGATTTGCCCTTGGGCACGAACTGTCACCGTGGCCTGAGCCACAGTCGTTACGGGGTCACTTGCGGAAGCGGTTTCGATCGTTGGTCGCGCTTCCGACAGACTTCCCACGGTATTGCCCGCCCACGCCAAAGTCACGTGAGTGAGGGGTTCACCGTTATAAGCCGATTCCTCTACGGCATCTCTGCCGTTTCACCCCAAATTGAGGTGCCAAACCGGGCCGTCGATGTGAACTCTTGGGCCCGATAAGCCTGTTATCCCCGGGGTAACTTTTATCCGTTGAGCGACGGCCATTCCACACCGAGCCGTCGGATCACTATGCCCGACTTTCGTCCCTGCTCGACTAGTAGGTCTCGCAGTCAAGCTCCCTTATGCCATTGCACTCTACGCCTGATTTCCGCCCAGGCTGAGGGAACCTTTGGGCGCCTCCGTTACTTTTTGGGAGGCGACCGCCCCAGTCAAACTACCCACCAGGCACTGTCCGGAACCCCGATCAGGGGCACCGTTAGAGCTAAAGTTCAGCGAGGCTGGTATTCCACTGTTGACTCCACCCGAGCTAACGCCCGAGCTTCATAGTCTCCCAGCTATCCTCTACACGCTAAACCCCAGTCCAATGCCAAGATGTAGTAAAGCTCCACGGGGTCTTTCCGTCCTGCCGCGGGTAACCTGTATCTTCACAGGTATTGCAGTTTCGCCGAGTATCTGTCCGAGACAGCGCCCAACTCGTTACGCCATTCGTGCGGGTCGGAACTTGCCCGACAAGGAATTTCGCTCTAAATCTTTCCTGCTCGCGCTGAGCAAGCGGACGGCTTTTCCTTAATTACACCGTCCCTGCATGTCGCCATGCAGCTGGGACCATCTCTTCATCCCGTGACCGGGATGTCCGGCGTATGGCCACTGAGGATTCTCACCGCATTGATGAGTCTTTCCTGCTGATTTTCTGCACTGGGCGGATTGTCAC
>DATCPU010000391.1:0-9040 GCA_036569925.1 Candidatus Dormiibacterota bacterium | reverse complement strand
CGATGTGGCCTGTGATGGCAGCGGCCGCCGCCATCGGCGGGCTCATCAGGTGCGTCCTGCCGCCGGAACCTTGCCGGCCCTCGAAATTCCGGTTGCTGGTCGAAGCGCACCGCTCGCCCGGGGCGAGGATGTCGGGATTCATGCCCAGGCACATCGAGCAGCCGGCACTGCGCCACTCGAAGCCCGCAGCCTTGAACACCGCGTCGAGGCCCTCTTCCTCAGCTGCGCGCTTCACCGAGGTGGAACCCGGAACGACCATCGCACGCACAGACGAGTGCACATGCTTGCCGGCGATGACTTTCGCGGCGGCACGGAGGTCTTCCAACCGAGCGTTGGTGCAGGAACCTATGAACACGCGGTCGATAGCGATGTCGGCCAACGCGGTGCCCGACTTCAGATCCATGTAGCGCAAGGCCCTCTCGTCGGTGTCGGAGTGGGGGCTGGGCACACGGCCTGTGACCGGGGCCACCTGCCCCGGGTTGGTGCCCCAGGTCACATGGGGCTCGAGGTGGCTCGCGTCCATCGATATCTCCTGGTCGAAGTGCGCGTCTTCGTCAGTGCGCAGCGACCGCCAATAGTCCAGGGCGGTGTCCCAGGCGGCGCCCTTCGGCGCATGCGGCCGGCGCTCCAGGTAGGTGAAGGTGGTGTCGTCTGGCGCGACCATGCCCGCCTTCGCACCCCACTCGATGCTCATGTTGCACACGGTCATGCGCCCTTCCATGCTGAGCCCGCGAATCGTGGAACCGCGGTACTCGACGAGGTGGCCCTGGCCTTCGGAGATTCCGGTGCGCCCGATGAGCCCCAGCACCACATCCTTCGCGGTGACGCCGAGCGGAAGCTCCCCTTCCACGTTGACGGCCAGGTCGCGGAGCCGGTTCTGAGGCAAGCATTGCGTCGCCAGGACCATCTCGACCTCTGAGGTGCCGATCCCGAACGCCAACGCCCCGAAAGCACCGTGCGTCGAGGTGTGCGAGTCGCCGCATACGATCAGCATTCCAGGCTGGGTGAGGCCGAGCTCGGGGCCGATCACGTGCACGATGCCCTGCCGCCGGCTGCCGATCTGATGGAGCGGGATCCCCTCGTGGCGGCAGTTCTCAGCCAGGACCTCCATCTGTTTGCGCGACAGCTCATCGGCGGCCCGGACGCCGCCCTTCGTGGGAACGTTGTGGTCCATCGTCGCCACTGTCAGGTCGGGCCGCCGCACACGCCGCCCAGCCAGCCGCAGTCCCTCGAATGCCTGGGGCGAGGTGACCTCGTGGACGAGGTGGAGGTCGACGTACAGGAGGTCTGGTTCCCCGGGCGTCGATCGGACGACGTGTGAATCCCAGAGCTTCTTGGCAAGGGTGCTCCTGGCGCTTGCTAATGTCCTCCCCCCCTCGGGGGGAGGGTCAGGGTGGGGGGCTGCAACTCGCTTGGCCGGGGTCATCGGAGAGGCCAACTCTACCGGCCACCGAATGCCCCCGTCAGTGGCGCCGGTTCAAAGCTCGCCCACCGTCTTTTGTGTGCAGAACACAACTGAACCGGCTCCTGCTTCGTTACTATGCAATGTCAGAAATGGTTGCCAACGGCCGCGTACTCGTACTCCTGGGGATCCTGGGCCTTATTGGCCTCGGCGAAACGGGGGCGCGCGCGACCTAGTCAGAAAGAGTCAAATCGCAAAGCCCCCGACCGAAAGGCGGGGGCTTTCTTATTTAGGAGGAGAAATTGCCAGCCAACGCCCCCCACCGTAACCCTCCCCCCCAAGGGGTGGAGGAAAGTCTCCACGTGTCCGGTGCCGACCTCGTGCTGGAAGCGCTGGAGGAGGAGGGCGTCGACCTCATCTTCGGCTACCCCGGCGGGGCCAACCTGCCGATCTACCAGCGCCTGCCCGAGCACCCCAAGCTCAAGCACATCCTGGTGCGCCACGAGCAGGGCGCCGCGCACATGGCGGATGGCTACGCCCGTGCGTGCGGCCGTCCCGGCGTCGTCTTCGCCACCTCCGGTCCCGGCGCCCTGAACCTGGTGACCGGGCTCTGTACCGCCTACATGGACTCCGTGCCGATGATCGCCATCACCGGCCAGGTCAACAGCACGCAGGTCGGAAGGGACGCTTTCCAGGAGTCCGACGTCATCGGCGCCACCAGCTCGGTGACCAAGCACAGCTACCTCGTCACCGACATCGCCCAGCTCCCTCGCGTGATCCACGAGGCCTTCCATATCGCGACCACGGGCCGGCCCGGACCCGTCCTCATCGACATCTGCAAGGACGTCCAGTTGGCGGAGGCCGAGCGCAAGCCACGGGCGCCATTCAGCCTGGCCGGCTACCAGCTGAACGGCCACGTCAAGCTCGAGGACGCCAAGATCGTGGCCCAGGCCCTCGCACATGCCGCGCGACCGGTGATCCTCGCCGGCCATGGGGTCCTACTCAGCCACGCGGAGCAGGCCCTGCTCGACGTCGCTGAAAAAGCAGGGGTCCCGGTGGGCACCACGCTTCTCGGCATCGGCGGCTTTCCCGTCAACCATCCGCTTTCGCTGCACATGACCGGTTTCATGGGCACCGGCTGGTGCCTCAAGGCGGTTCAGAACGCAGACGTCCTGATGATGGTCGGCATGCGGGTCGACGACCGCGTCACAGCCCGCCTCGCCGACTTCGCGCCCAAGGTCACCACGTTCATCCACGTCGACATCGACGGCTCCGAGATGGGCAAGAACGTGCGCCCGCACCTCGAGCTCGTCGCCGACGCGCGCAATGCGCTCGAGGCCATCCTCCCGCACATCGCTTCGGTCGATGAGGGCCGCGGCGCCTGGCTCACCCAGATCGACGCCTGGCGTGAGGAGCACCCACTCCGCTACACCCATTCGAATGGCCACCTGCAACCGCAGGACGTGCTCATCGACATGTACAAGCGCTGCCGCAGCGAGGCGGTGGTGGTCGCGGACGTTGGCCAGAACCAGATCTGGGCTGCACTGTGGTGGAACTACGACCGCCCGGGGCTGTTCATCAACTCCGGCGGCGCCGGCACCATGGGCTTTGCGCTGCCGGCGGCCATCGGCGCCAAGTTCGCGCGGCCAGAGCTGGATGTGTGGTGCGTCGCCGGAGAGGGCGGCTTCGTGATGACCGCGCAAGAGCTGTCGGTCGCGGTCGAGCACCAGCTCGACATCAAGATCGTCCTGCTCAACAACTTCTCACTCGGCATGGTCCGCCAGTTCCAGGACGACTTTTACGGCGGCGTCCGCTCCCAGGTTGAGCTCACCCACATTCCGGACTTCGTCAAGCTGGCGGACGCCTACGGGCTGCCGGGCGTGCGGGTCGACAAGCTGTCCGAGGTTGGGCCTGCGATGGATGCGGCCCAGCGGACCAAGGGCCCGTTCCTGATCGACTTCCGCATCGACCCTGAAGCCAACGTCTATCCGATCGTGCCGCTGGGCAAGAGCCTTAACGACTTCTGGGAGGCACCCCAGCAGTGATCACGCAAAGCCAGCGAATCCGAGTCCTGTCGGTGCTCGTCGAGGACGGCTCCAGCACCCTGACCAAGGTGGCGGGCATGATCCGCCGTCGTGGCTTC
Source organism: Candidatus Dormiibacterota bacterium (assembly GCA_036569925.1). Classification (GTDB taxonomy): domain Bacteria; phylum Chloroflexota; class Dormibacteria; order Dormibacterales; family Dormibacteraceae; genus Palsa-872. Next base: position 5,495 of record DATCPU010000391.1, on the reverse strand, counting down.
CACGTGCAAGCGATCACGGTCGGGCCGAGTGGACAGGCCGGCCGCAGCCGGATGACGCTCCAGATCGATGCCGGCCACGCCGAGGTGGATCAGGTGCGCAAGCAGCTGGAGCGCCTGGTCGAGGTGTTGGAGATCGAAGACCTCACCGAGCACGACGTCCACAGCCGCGAGCTGGTGGTGGCGCGCGTGGCAGCGTCGGCGGTCCCGGAGCTCGTCGCGAGAGGCGCCAGGGTCCTGGAAACCGGGTCGGTCTCGTCGACCATCGAGTTCGCCGGCGACGGCGAAGAAGTAGGAGCGTTTGTTGAAGAGCTGAGGCGCCATGGAAAACTCGACGTGGTCCGCTCGGGCCCCGTCGTCATGAGGAGGAAGGTATGACCTTGCCAGAGCGCGTATTTATTCTCGACACCACGCTGCGCGACGGCGAGGGGTCGCCTGGCTTCCACCTCGACGCCAATTCCAAAGTCCGGATCGCGCGCCAGCTCGAGAAGCTCGGCGTTGACGTCATCGAGGCCGGCTTCCCGATCTCATCCCGCGGCGACTTCGAAGCCTGCCGCCGAATCGCGCGCGAGATCCGTGGCGTTGGTGTCACGGCGCTGGCGCGCGCCGTGCGCGAAGACATCGACGCTGTGTGGGCAGCGATCAAGGAGGCCGAGACTCCGCAGATCCACATCGTGCTTTCCGTCTCGGACGTGCACATCAAGCGCAAGCTCGGCATGACCCGGCAGCAGGTGTTGAAGCAGGGCGCCGAGATGGTCGCCTACGCACGGACGCTGTGCGAACGGGTCGAGTACTCGCCAGAGGACGCCGGCCGGGCCGACCCGGCATACCTCCTGGAGACGGTGGAGACCATGATCGCCGCGGGCGCGACCGTCATCAACATCCCCGACACCACCGGCTACTGCCTGCCCGGCGAGTTCGGAGAGCTCGTGCACCGTCTCATCGCGGACGCGCGAGGCGCGGACAAGGTCCTCTTCTCGGTGCACTGCCATGACGATCTGGGCCTGGCCACGGCCAACGCCCTCGCCGCGCTCACCGCCGGGGCGCGACGCGTCGAGTGCACAGTCAACGGCATCGGGGAGCGCGCGGGCAACACCTCCCTCGAGGAGATCGTGATGCTGCTTCGGGTCCGCCAGTCGAGGCTTGATCTCGAGTGCCGGGTCGAGCCGACGGAGATCACGCGCACGTCACGGCTGGTCGCGGAGCTGACCGGCACCCCGGTGCAGCCGAACAAAGCGGTCGTGGGTGCCAACGCGTTCGCGCACGCCGCCGGCATCCATCAGGACGGCATTCTGAAGGACCGTCTGAACTACGAGATCATGAAGCCGGAGGACGTTGGCCTGGCCGACTCCCGCATCGTGCTGACGGCGCGGTCCGGGCGCCACGCCTTCCACCACCGGCTGAGCCGGCTCGGAGTCGTGCTGACGGAGGCCCAGACCCAGGCCGCCTGGAAGCTTTTCAAGGAAGTCGCCGACAACAAGCGGGAGGTGACCGACGAGGACCTTCGCAAGATCGTGACGGCGCCGGAGAGCGCCGGGGGCGGTTTTGCCGACCAGTCCAACGACCACAACCACGTCGCGGACACGCTGCGGCACCTGATCTTTGGATGAGCCGATAAAGGCAAACTGACCGGCTGCGGGGCCGGTTCGTCCGGTGCGCAGGCCGCGGCGGGGAAGCACTCTACCGCGAGCCTGCGCGCCGAACGCGACCTGGAAGGGGTCGCTAGCGATCTGATACTAGCTTAATGCTCCCATTAACCCTAGCCTTTACGCAGGCTCGCGTTTGCCTACGCGGCTCGGGAGGTGAGAGATATGCGCAAGTTCGGGTTCGTATTCACCGCAGCCACCATGGCTGCCAGCCTGATGGCCCTGTTCGCGATGACCGCGTCGGCGGATGGTTGGCCAATCTTCAAGTAGGCCAAAGCCCGTAGGCACTCCGGGATTGCTTCTGCAGGCGCGCCTGTCGCGTCGGCTGCCACACGCCGTGGCGCCATTAAGTAATTTCGGTTAAGCTCCGAGCGTGTGGTTAAGACCGGTGACGGCCGGCTAGTGTCCGAGCCCAACGCGGACGGCTCCACTCGGCGCGCCGGGCATCGGCGGCTGCCCGGTGTCGACCTCCGACCCGGGGCGGTCAAGCAGGCCCGATCGGAAGCCGGCCTCAGCCTCGCCAAGGTGGGTAAGGGCTGTGTCACCGCCCCCGCCGTCTACCTGATCGAGACGGGCCGGACTCGACCCTCGCTCCCGACGCTCGAGCACATCGCACGCCGACTCGGCAAGTCGGTCGAGTTCTTCCTGGCGGATCAGAGCAGCAGCGCCGACGAGACCAGGACCGGGCTCATCGAGCTCGAGGCCATGGTCGCCGAAGGCCGGCACCTGGAGGCGATCGCCCACGGCGAGGAGCTGCTCAAGTTCAGCTCTTCCGCGCACCGCCTCGGCCAGCTGCGCTTCCTGCTCGCGCAGGCGTACCTCGCGCTGTCCCAGCCGGACCAGGCGTCTTCACTCCTTCGGGAGGCTCACTCTCACTTCGAGTCGGTCGACGACGCTTTGATGTTGGCCGAATGCATGGGCTATGAGGCGCATGTCGCCGCCATGACCCAGCAGCCCGAAGCGCAGGACCTGGCCGAGCGGGCTGTCGCCTTCTGCCGCACCATCAGACCGGTGCCGGCGCCCACTGAAGCGAGACTCCTGTCGATCCTCGCTACGGTGCATCTCGCCAACCGCGGCTGGGCCACGGCGATCACCACCTATGAGGCAGCCATTGAGGCGGCCGGGTCGATGTTCGACCTGTCGAGAATGGCCAAGATGTACAGCGGGCTGAGCCTGGCGTACCGGGAGACGGGACACGTGGACGCCGCTGTGAAGTACGCCAGCCGGTCGATCGCACTGCTGGAGGTGCTGCGCGATCGGGTCTCGCTGGCAAAAGCAGAGAACAACCTGGGCCTCATCCTGATGGCGCAGGGAGACCGAAACGCGGCACACAAGCATCTCGATCGTTCGCTCGAGCTGGCTGAGGAAACCAACCTCGAGATCGGGCGCAGCCACGTGTTGATGAGCCTGTGCGAGCTGAGCCTCGTGCAGGGCAACGTCCAGGCCGCCCGCCAGTTCGCCGAGCAGGCGCTGAAGATGGCCGAACGGATGAAGGAGCTCGCCAACGTGGCTGAAGCACACGTCTGGCTGGGCAGGATTGCCGCCGAGGTGGGGGACGATGAGCTGGTGGACGCCGAGTTCGCGATCGCGATCCAGGGGCTGACCGACGTCGGCGTCGAAGAGCGCTTGCTGCGCTGCCATGGCATCTACGCGGAGATCCTCGAGAAGCGCGGGCAGCTCAAAGAGGCATATGCGCACATGAAGAAGGCCTTTTCCGCCAGCCGGCCCGGCCTGCTCCAAACCGAGGACGACGAGAGCGAGGAGCAAGCCACCACCGCTTAGCCCTCGAGCGGAATTTGGGCTAACGTAGATTTGGCGGTGGCCAAGGTCATCGACCAAACGGGGAGGTAAGTCCGGCTGGCAAAGTCGCTGCGGAACTCTAAGCTCTCCCTTGCCGCCGAGACCGTCATCGCCGACTACCGCCTGGCCTACAGCAGCCGCCGGGCGAGCATCATTGGGCGCGCCGAGGTGCTGCGCGGCAATGCCACCTTCGGCATCTTCGGCGACGGCAAAGAGGTCGCGCAGCTCGCGATGGCAAAGGCTTTCCGCCCCGGCGACTGGAGGTCGGGCTACTACCGCGACCAGACTTTCATGTGGGCGACACGGATGTCCAACATCCGCGCCTTCTTCTCGCAGCTCTACGGCAACGCGACTGTGGAGGCTGACCCCGCATCGGGCGGCCGCCAGATGGGCAATCATTTCGCGACGCGATTCGTGGATGAGAGAGGCGAGTTCATGCGCTCAATCGAGATGCCGAACTCCACCGCAGACGTTTCCAACGTCGCAGGGTGGATGCCGCGCCTGGTCGGCCTCGCGTATGCGTCGAAGCTCTACCGGCAGAACCCGCAGCTGAAAGCGGCCCAGGACGGGTTCTCCGTCAACGGCAACGAGGTTGCCTTCGGCACGATCGGAGATGCCGCCACCAGCGAGGGACCTTTCTGGGAGGCGATCAACGCGATCGGCGTGCTGCAGGTACCGGTCGCCATGTCCGTATGGGACGACGGCTATGGGATCTCGGTGCCGATCACAGCCGAGACCACCAAGGCCTCCATCTCCGATGTGCTGCGCGGTTTCATCCCCGACGACCGCCCCGGGATCGACATCCATGTTGTGCCGGGCTGGGATTACCCGGCACTTGTCGAGGCGTACGTGAATGGAGTCGAGCGAGTGAGGCGCGAGCACAAGCCGGCGCTGTTCCACGTCAACGAGCTCACGCAGCCTCAGGGTCACTCCACGAGCGGCAGCCACGAGCGCTACAAGGCCAAGGATCGGCTGCAGTTCGAGAAGGACTTCGACTGTATCGTCCGAATGCGCGATTGGATGATTGAGTCCGGGATTGCGAGCGAGTCGCAGATCGAGGGCTGGGAGGCGGCTGACAAAGAAGCGGTCGAGGCGGCTCGCGACCTTGCCTGGGAAGCGTTTCAGTCTCCGATTCGCGAGGAACGCGACCGTCTCGTCGCCATCCTCAAGCGCAGCGATTCCTCAGAGGTTGGCGAGCTGACCGACACGCTGTCCGAGGCCTCCAAGGTGACTCGCTCGCAGGTGATCTCGAGCGCGTCCCGAGCCCTCAATGAGCTGCGTGGCACTGATTCACCGCAACGGTCTGCGCTCGCCCGATTCCTCAAGGAATACGAGCGCGAGAACCTCGAGCGGTACAACTCGCATCTGTACAGCCGCTCGGAGCTCTCGCCATTGAAGGTGCCGGTGGTGGCCGCCGAATATTCCGACAAGTCGCCGGCGGTTGACGGCCGGCAAGTCCTTCTGCGCAACTTCGACGCCAACTTCGCGCGCGATCCGCGGCTGTTCGTGATCGGCGAGGACGTGGGCAAGCTTGGCGATGTGAACCTCGTTTTCGAAGGCCTACAGGCCAAGTACGGAGACCTACGGCTCACCGACACGGGCATCCGCGAGGCGACAATTCTCGGCCAGTCAATCGGATCCGCCATGCGTGGGCTGCGCCCTATCTGCGATATCCAATACCTCGATTATTTCCTGTACGCGCTCCAGACCGCATCCGACGATCTGGCGAGCCTGCATTGGCGAACCGTCGGCGGCCAGAAGGCTCCGGTGGTGATTCGGACCAAGGGCCACCGCCTGGTTGGCATCTGGCACTCGGGCTCGCCGATGGCCGTTGTCCTGAATGCGCTCCGAGGAATCTACGTCGCCGTGCCTCGCAACATGACGCAGGCAGCCGGCTTCTATAACACGCTGTTCCGCGGCGACAATCCTGGGCTCGTCATCGAGGTGCTCAATGGATACCGCTTGAAGGAGCGCGTGCCCGACAACGTGGGGGAGTTCACAGTTCCACTCGGGATCCCCGAGGTCCTGCGCGAGGGGTCAGACGTGACAGTG
>DATCPU010000390.1:0-2382 GCA_036569925.1 Candidatus Dormiibacterota bacterium | reverse complement strand
GCCTTCTGGATCGCGGTCGCGCAGGTGACGGCCGTCCGCGCCGAGTCGAAGGAGACCATGAAGGAGTCGCCCTGCGTCTTGACGACGTGGCCGCGATACAGGGCGAGTTGCTCCTGCACGAGCGTGTTGTGGAGGCGAAGCATTGTGTAAGCGGCCTCGTCGCCGTTCTCGTCGGTGTACTCCGTGAAGCCCCGGATGTCGCTGAAGAGGATGGTTACCGTCGAGCCGAAGGAAGGGGTCGCCGGCTGGGCCTCCTCTCCAACCCCTGTTTCGGAGTCGCTCAACCTTGCCGCCCCAAGCGCGCGGTGCCCGTCACGGCCTGCAGTCTAGGTCTGGGGACGATGGATCGCCAGCCTTTTGCGCGCCGGGGCGACTCCTATAAAGTCGGTGAATGCGCATCGGCACAGTGGTCCCTATGGCCGACGGCGACGCCCACGAGGGCGTGCCTGAATGGGGGGAGATCCTGTCGTTCGCCGAGCGAGCCGAGGCGGTGGGCGTCGATTCGCTGTGGGTGTACGACCACATGTACTCGAACGTACCCGGTACCGAGCCTCGTGGGCTGCACGAAGCCTGGAGCCTGCTGACGGCCCTGGCTGTCGCGACCGACAAGGTGGAGTTGGGACAGCTCGTGATGTGCACTTCGTTTCGGCCACCCGCGATGCTCGCGAAGATGGCGGTGACCACCGACCAGATCAGCGGCGGCCGGCTGACCCTCGGCCTGGGCGCGGGGTGGCACGACCAGGAATATCGGGCGTTCGGATTTCCACTCGACCACCGCGTGAGCCGGTTCGAGGAGGCGTTGCAGATCATCGTGCCGCTGCTGCGCGGCGAGAAGGTCTCGTTCAAAGGGCGTTACTACGAAGTGGATGAGGGCGTGCTTCTGCCCAAGGCCGATCGGCGCATTCCGATTCTCATTGCGGGCAACAAGCCAAGAATGCTGGGGTTGACCGCGCGTTACGCGGACGCCTGGAACACCGCCTGGTTCTGGGAGCCAAACCAGAAGCTGCATGACCGGCTCGCCGCGTTCGACGAGGCGCTGGCGGGCGAGGGCCGCGAGGGCAGCACGGTTCGGCGGACGGTGGGGATCGAGGTGCACGAGGCGGATCAGCCGTCGGCCACTAAGCGGCTTGCAGATCTGTTCGCGAGCTATGAGGGCTTGCCGGTTGACGATCTGCTCCTGGTCCTGCTGCCGTCGACCACGGCGTCTCTCGGCCGGCTGGGTGAGGCGATCCGGCAGAGGCCGAGCCTCTAATCGACGAGGCTGGTCAGCCTCTGGGGCAACTCGGCAATCGGCACGCGTTCCTGCTCCGTCGAATCACGCTGCCGGATAGTGACCGCCCTGTCGTTCAGAGTTTCGAAGTCGACAGTGACGCAGAACGGCGTGCCGATCTCGTCCTGGCGCCGGTAGCGCCTCCCGATGTTGCCGCCCGTCTGGTCGTACTCGACCCTGAACCGCCCTTGCAGCGATGACTGGACGTCTCTTGCCACCTTGATGAGGTCCTCCTTCTTGGACAGCGGGACGACCGCGACCTGGACCGGGGCCACGTTTGGATGCAGGTGCAGCACGACCCGTGGCTCGTTGTTGACGACGTCCTCGTCGTAAGCATCGAGCAGCAGGGTGATGAGGATGCGGTCGACGCTCACCGCCGGCTCGATCACCCACGGCAGGTAGCGCTCGTTCGTTTCGGGGTCGAGGTAGGTGAGATCCACCTTCGAGTGCTCCTGGTGGACGCGGAGGTCGTAGTCGGTGCGGTCGGCGATGCCCTCGAGCTCGCCCCAGCCGAAAGGGAACTCGTACTCGATATCGGTTGTCTGCTTGGAGTAGTGCGATAGGCCCGCCTTCGGGTGGTCGAGAAACCGCAGCCGCTCCGCATTGAGCCCGATGACGTCTGTGTACCAGCGCATCCTTTCCTTCCGCCAGTAGTCGAACCACTCGTCGTCCTGCTCCGGCTTGACGAAGAACTCCATCTCCATCAGCTCGAACTCGCGCACCCGGAACACGAAGTTGCCTGGCGTGATTTCATTGCGGAAGGCGCGACCCTGCTGGGCGATGCCGAAGGGCACGCGCACCCTTGACGAGTTCAGGACATTCTTGAAGTCGACGAACATGCCCTGGGCGGTCTCGGGACGGAGGTAGACCGTTGAGGAGGAGTCCTCGACCGGGCCCACATTCGTCTTGAACATGAGGTTGAACTGGCGGGCCTCGCTCAGTGGCCCGCCGCATTCTGGGCACTTGTCGCCGGTGACGTGGTCGGCGCGCCAGCGCTTCTTGCATGTCCCGAGGCACTGGCGCAGGGGGTCGACGAAGTTGGTGAGGTGGCCGGAGGCCGCCCAGACATCGCTCGGCATGATCAGCGTCGAGTCGAGGCCCACGACGTCGTC
>DATCPU010000389.1:0-2587 GCA_036569925.1 Candidatus Dormiibacterota bacterium | reverse complement strand
TTATTTGCCATCTCGCAAATGCTAGCTGGACGCCGGATCCGGCTTTGGTGAGGCGCCGGCGACGATCGCGAGTCCGTCTATTGCGCGGGCGTGGTCATGACCTTTCGTAGAACGCGGCGCCTCGTGATAGGTACAACGGTGCCGCCAACTCGAAAGTTCCGCCCAGGCGTCCTCAGCGCACCGCCTTTTTCACAAGAGCGGTGATCTTGGCCTCTTCGGCGGCAGTCAACTTGCTGAGCGCGTACTGAATCGGCCACATGGCGCCGTCGTCGACTTTCGCCTTGTCGCTGAAGCCGAGCGTTTGGTATCTGACTTTGAACTTCCCTGCGTTTTGGAAGTAACAGATCACATTGCCGTCCTTGGCGTATGCGGGCATTCCGTACCACGTTTTGGGTGCGAGAGCCGGTGCTGCGGCTGTGATCAGGTCGTGGACCTTCTTGGCAATGGAGCGATCCGGCTCCTGCATCTTGGCGATGGCCGCAAGCAACTCGGTTTTCCCATCCGCCTTGGCCGCCTCGGCCTTCAGCTCCCTGACACGCTCGCGCGCCGCCGCCTTTTCTTCAGCGCTGAATCCGCTGGAGGCCGTGCCCTTCGCAGGTTTCTGCGTGCTTTTGGTCGACGTTTTGGTGGGGGCCATACTTCGCGCTCCTGTTCGAGAGTTGACGAGAACGACCTCGAGTCTACCGCCGCATTGGCCGCGCCGCCTTAGCCTTACCTGAAGCCTTCGCCTTCCGGTTCGAATTGCTCTCCGTCTGCGATCCTCCGGGCGAAGCAGAGGAAGCCGCTGTGGGCCACCATCCTGTGGGACGGCCGCAGGCTTCTCCCCCGCACCGTCCACCCCCTCTGCAGCAGCTCGTACACCTCAAGCATCCCGAAGCCCCGCGCCTCACGCAGGCCCTCGAAGAAGCGCTGCACCTGGCTGACGTTGGGGCAGTGGGCGAACACGATCCCGCCCGGCCGCAGCGCGCTGCACACCGCGGGGATGGCCTGCCACGGCTCGGGCAGGTCGAGGAGCACCCGATCCATGTCGCGCTCCTCCACACCCAGATAGATGTCGCCGAGCTTGAGATGCAGGTTCGGCGGCACGGCGCCCAGGGTGTCGGTGATCGCTTTAGTGGCCGCCTCGAGGAACTCCTCTCGCTGCTCGTAAGAGACGACCAGCCCGCTCGGGCCCACCGCCCGCCAGGCCGCCAGCGTCAGCGCGCCAGTCCCCGTCCCAGCTTCGAGCACCCTGGCGCCGGGGTGCAGGTCGGCGCTGATCAGGATCGCCCCGAGGTCCTTTGGATAGATCGGCTGCGCTTGCCGCACGCGCCCTGTCACCTGCTCGGCGAAGGTCGGGCGCACCGCCAGCAAGCGCGCCCCCAGCTGGGTGGTGACGACCACGCCCTCCTGGCGCCCGATCACCGCATCGTGCTCGATGGCGCCCGAGTGGAGTGAGTGCCGAGCGCCAGCCTTGAGCCGCACGCGGTGCTTCCTGCCAACTTTGTCGACCAGCAGGACGAGCTCACCGTCGGCGAACACGGTCATGCCGGTTTGCGCGCTCGGATCAAGCAGTGCCAGTACGCATGCCACAGCTTGCCGTCCCGGCGGTCGGGGTGCAGCTCGCGCCGCGCATCACCTTGGGCGGACTCGATCACACGCGCCAGCTCCGCTGACAGTGCCGGCGCCACCGCCATGTTGGCCATCCAGTCCTCGAAGTCCCAATCCAGCTCGCGGCTCGTGGCAACCTCGACCACGAAGCCCGCCTGCTCCAGGCGTTCGGTCCACTCGGCCACTGTGAGCGAGCGCACGTGCGAGGGGTCGCGCCGCACCTCGACCTCGTGCAGAACGTCGCGCGCGGCAGGGGGCGCGGCGCAGTCGACGAACGCCGCGCCGGCTCCGGGCTTGAGGACGCGCAGCGCCTCGCTCAGAAAGCCATCGAAATCGGTGAAGTGATGCGGCGCCGCCCGTACCGTGTACAGGTCGAAGGATGCGTCCGCGAAAGGCAACCGCGAGGCATCCCCCAGCACCCACTCGGCGTTGGCGATGCTGCGCTCCGCGGTCAGACGCCAGGCGTGCGCCAGCATCTCCCGCGTCAGGTCCAGACCCACCACGCGGCCGACGAACGGCGCCAGCGCCAGAGCAGTGTTGCCTGTGCCCGTTGCGACATCAAGCGTCAGGTCGGTGGGCTGGGGCTGCGCCAGCTCGATCACCTCGCGCAGCCGCTCGGTCGACGTATGGAACGCAGCCTTCGCGTAGTTCGCGGCGACAGGGGCGAAACGCGCACGCACGTCTTCTGGCACCCAGCGAGTTTAGGGCTGCTCCTCTTACGACCTCTGGCGCCGCGAGCGCAGAAACGCCACACCGACGATCGCGACGATGATCACCGCCGCGCCGCCCCCATAGACAAGCGGGCTCGAGCGAATTGAACGTTCGAGGCTGTCGCCGAACAGCACACCGAGCAGCAGAAACACGCCGGCCCAGGCCGCGCTGGACACCGCGACGCTGACGGCAAAGACCCGATACCGCAGCTTGAGGATGCCCGCGGCAACGGTCAGCGGCACACGAAATCCAGGGATGTGGCGGCCGAAGACCAGAGTCCATGGCC
>DATCPU010000388.1:0-6286 GCA_036569925.1 Candidatus Dormiibacterota bacterium | reverse complement strand
GCCCGAGCGCCTGGGCGCGATGGATCAGGAAAAATCGGAAGCCAACTCCCTGGACGTCGCCCTTGATGACGCCATGAAGGCGCTCTGACTCCACCCATCGAGTATCGTCCCTCGCATGACGTCATCGAGCATCGTGGCGATCGGGGATGAGCTCGTTGGGGGATTTACGCTGGACACCAACTCGTCATGGCTCGCCGAGCGGCTGCGCATCCTTGGTTACCCGGTCAAGCGGATCAGCGCCATCCGGGATCGCCCAAACGAGATCGTGGAACAGGTTCAGCGCGAGCTCGATGACCCCGAGGTGACGCACATCTTTTGCAGCGGCGGCCTCGGCCCGACGCCCGACGACAGAACCTTTGCGTCGCTGGCAGAAGTGTTGGGACGCGAGCTGATCATCTGGGAGGAGACGCGCCAGCGCATCGAGCGGCGCGTGCGCCGCATGCACGAGGCGGGCCTCCTCGATTCGCCCGACGTCACCGAAGGAAACCTGCGGATGGCGCGCATTCCCTCGGACCCCGCGCACGTTTTCAAGAACCGCCGCGGTATGGCTCCAGGCGTCCTCTACGAGGCGAGTGGCAAGCGTCTCTTTGTGCTCCCCGGGGTCCCGCTGGAGCTGAAGGGCATCTTCACCGAGGAAATTGAGCCCGAGTTCCTGGCGGAAGGCTCGGCGGCAACCGTCCGCGAGGTGCGGTTCACCTTCGCGGTGGAAGCCCGGTTCTACCCGCTGATGCGGGAGCTCGAGGCCTCCTTTCCGGACGTGTCGGTCGGCTCGTATCCGAACTTCGAGACGAAGGAGCTCGTCATTCGCTGCCTTGGGACTGACCCCAAGCGCGTCGACGAGGTGGTCGAGATCGTCCGCCGCCGGACCGCGCAGCTCGGTATGAACGGCGAGAGCAAGCGCTAGCCTCCTCCGCGCAGCTTTTGCTCCAGGAACGACCGCTCGGCCGGGTTCTGGCTCAGCTCCAGCGCTCGCAGGCGCGCCTCGCGGGCCAGACCACGCTCGCCGATTCTGTCCAGCAGCTCGGCGCGAGTCGAATGGAACAGGTGGTAGTCGCCCAACGCCAGCGCGAGATCGTTCAGCTCGCCTAACGCCACGTTCGGTCCGGCGAAGTAGCTGAGCGCCACCGCGCGATTGAGCCGCACAACCGGGCTGTCCGCGATGGCGAGCAACGCGTTGTAGAGCAGGACGATCTGATGCCAGTCGGTGTCGTCCCAACTCTCGGCCTCGGCATGAGTGGCCGCGATCGCCGCCTGCAGCTGATACGGCCCTGGCGCCGCCATAGCTCCGGCCCGGTCGAGCGTCTCGATGGCCTCGGCGATGCGCGCCCTGTCCCATAGACCGCGATCCTGGACAGGCATGAGGACCATCTCGCCATCTGAATCGAACCGCGCGGCGGACCTTGCGAGGTTCAGCTTCATCATCGCCAGCAGCCCGAGCACCTCGGGTTGGTCGGGCATCAATGCCGCAATCAGGCCCGTAAGCCATGCCGCGTCCTCTGCGAGGTCGCGCCGCGCGGCCAGCTCGCCTCCTCGGCTGAGGTAGCCCTCGTTGAACATCAGATAGAGCACCGCGAGAACCGAGTCCAGGCGAGCCGGCAGCTCATCGCCTTCCGGTACTCGATAAGGGATGTTGGTGGCGACGATCTTGCGTTTCGCCCGCACGATGCGCTGGGCCATCGTCGGCTCGGCAACGAGGAAAGCCGCGGCAATTTCCGCCGTGGTGAAGCCTGCGACGGCACGAAGCGTCAGGGCGATCTGCGCCTCTTCCGCTAGCGCCGGATGGCAGCAGGTGAAGATGAGCCGGAGGCGGTCGTCAGCCTCGACAGGATCAGTTGGTCGCATCGACCGCTCCAGCAGCGCGACCTTGTCGCGGTACCGCTTGTCCCGTCGAAGGATGTCGATGGCCCGACGCCGGGCGGCAGTCATCAACCAAGCGCCGGGTTTGTCAGGGATGCCCTCGTGCGGCCATTTTTCGAGCGCAGCGACCAGGCTGTCCTGAACCACCTCCTCGGCGAGATCGAAGTCGCCAATGAGTCGCACGAGGGCGGCGGTCAGGCGTCCGGCCTCCTCGCGGAAGACGGCGCTGACCGCCTGTCCTGTCTGTGCGCTGGTGGTCTCGCTCCTCAGCGCGCCTGCTCTGCGGAGTGATCGACGATCGGGCGAACTTCGACCAGGTTGCCACCTGGCCAGGACTTGGCCATCGCGAGCGCCTCATCGAGATCCTTGACCTCGACGATGGCGAAGCCGCCGAGAACCTCTTTCGATTCGATGAACGGCCCGTCGGTCACCGTCACCTTGCCATTCTTGCGGCGGACTGTGGTGGCTGTGTGCGGTCCCTGCAGCTCCTCTCCGCCAACGATCTTGCCCGACCTGCTGTGCTCCTCGAACCATTGCCCGACCTTCGCGTATGCGGCTTCGGCCTCAACCTTGGGCATCTTCTCCCACTGCTCCTGGTCCTCTGTCGATCCGGCGAACATGATGATGTACTTCATTCTTGGCTCCCTTTTTAGCGGTCTTTGATTGCCGCTTCACCCTTTACGACGAACGGGCGGCATGAAAATCGACAACCGCTCAGGATCCCGTGAACTCCGGCTCCTGCTTGCTCAGGAAGCTCATGATTCCGATCGCGGCGTCGGTGCTGAGGGCAGTGCGCGCAAAGTTGTGCGCCTCGATCTCGAGCGCTTCATCCAGCGGCAGGTCATAACCGCGGTGCACCGCATCCTTGATCATCGCGACCGCGAAGGTGGCCGCCTTAGCCAGCTTGCCCGCCAGCTCGTCGACGGCGCCCTGGAGATCCTCCGGCGCTACCGCTTTGTCCACCCAACCGACAGCTTCCGCCTCCTTCGCCGAGAGTCTCGTTGACTCGATCAGGTAGCGCACCGCCCGGGCCTTGCCGATCAGCCGCGGCAAGCGTTGAGTGCCACCGGCCCCGGGGATGATCCCCAGAGAGGATTCGGTCTGGCCGATCTTGGACCGGCCGTCCTCGACCATGACCCGGAAGTCGCAGCACAGGGTGAGCTCGCTGCCTCCGCCCAGGGCGTGCCCGTTGATGGCCGCGATCACGGGTTTCGGGCAGCTCTCGATGGCCGAGAAGTGCGAGTTCATCCGCTTCATGAACCCGGCGACCTGGTCAACAGCATCGGGGGCTTCGCGGTCGATACCCGCAAGCATCGTCAGGTCGGCGCCCACGCTGAAGTACTTCTCATACTCGGACGCGAGCACGACGACCCGCACACCTGGATCGTCGCCAAGCTCACTGAAAGCTGCGGCCAGCTCAGACATCAGATCCTCCGCGATGCCGTTGTTGCCTTTGCGGTGCATCACCACCCGCGCGACGGCACCATCCCGCTTGATATCGACGCAGTCACCCATCAGAAGGTGAAGAGGGGGATGCCGCCCGCCACCTCGAGCGCAGTGCCCGTGATGTAGCTCGCTTCATCCGAACAGAGGAATGCGATCGCATGCGAGATGTCCTTCGGCTCGCCCGGACGCTTGAAGACCGTGCGCTTCATGATCCGCTCGTTCATGTCCGGATTCCCCATATTGAAGGCTTCGGTCCCGATGATCCCAGGCACGATCGCGTTGGCGGTGATGTTGTGTCGCCCCCCTTCCAGGGCGGCGGTTTTCGCAAGCGCGATGACAGCCATCTTGGACGCCGAATAGCTGGCCTGGCCGAACCCTCCCATGGTCCCGGCGACGGAGGCCATGAAGATCACGCGGCCCCACTTCTGCTCGATCATGTAAGGCCAGACCTCCTTGGTGCAGTTGAACGCGCCCGTGAGGTTGACCTTGATGTCGCGATCCCAGAGCTCGTAGCTCATGTTCTGGATCTGTGCCGCGTTGTCGAGTGTCGCCGCGTTGTTGACCAGGATGTCGATGCGGCCGAACTCGTCTTTGACCTTCTTGAAGACCTCGCGCACCTGCTCGCGATTGGTGACGTCCATCTTGATGGCGACTGAGCGCCGCCCCATTTTTCGAACTTCCTCAGCGGTCTGATTGGTGTGGACCCAACCCTGTGATGTCGCGTACTGGGCGAGCGCCGAGCCGAGCTCCTCAGCCGACTTCTGGAGGTCAGGATCGTCCTCGACCAGGATGTCGGTGATGACGACGTCGGCGCCAGCCTGCGCGAGGGTCAACGCGTCCTGACGGCCGAGGCCCCGCGAAGCGCCCGTGACGATTGCGACTTTGCCCGATAGGTCGAACATCCCTTACCCCCTCAACCTGATGGTCCCTCGTGAGCCGGCGATCGCGCGCGAGATGACGAGCCGCTGTATCTCCGCGGTGCCCTCCCAGATCTGATAGATCTTGGCATCCCGGAACCACTTCTCGACCGGATACTCCTTTATATATCCGTATCCACCCAGGACCTGGATGGCGTCGGTCGTGACCTCCATCGCCACGTCAGCTGCGAAGCACTTGGCCATCGATCCCTCGGCTCGTTGGAACGGCTGACCCTGGGTCGCCATCCAGCCGGCGCGCCAGATGAGGAGCCGCGCCGCGTCGATCTTCATCGCCATGTCGGCGAGCTTGAAACCGATCGCCTCGTGCTGCCACAGCGGCTTGCCGAACTGCTTGCGGTCCTGGGCGTAGTCGAGCGCGAACTCGTACGCAGCGCGCGCGATGCCCAATGCGCCGGCGGCGACGCCGGGCCGCGTCGCCTCCAGTGTCATGAGCGCGCCGAGCGCACCCGGACCGGCGTTATCGGCGTCCGGCTCGCCGCCGAGCCGGTGGTCGAGCGGGATCTGACAGTCCTCGAAGATCACCTGCGCCGTGTGGCTCGCTCGCACACCGAGCTTCTGCTCCTTGCGACCCATGCGCATGCCAGGCGTGCCCTTCGGCACGAGGAAGGAGGCGATGCCCGCCGGACCCTTCGATGGATCGGTGTTGGCGTAGATCACGTGATAGTCCGCGATGCCGCCATTGGTGCAGAACTGCTTGGTCCCGTTGAGCACGTAGCTGTCGCCAGTCCGTGTGGCACGTGTCTTCATCGCCAGGGCATCTGATCCTGAATCCGGCTCGGTCAAGCCGAGGCCGCCGAGCACCAGCTTGTCCGGGTTCGTGAACGCGGGCAGCCAGCGCTTCTTTTGCTCCTCGGTCCCGCTCGCGCGAATGCCCGCCATCGCCAGCGCCATGGATTGGATGCACACGGCGATACCGGCGCAGCCCCAGTGAAGCTCCTCGTTGATCATCAGCTCGGTAAGAAAGTCGAGGTTCTGACCGCCGTACTCCTCCGGGAGGAACGCGGCCGGCGTGAGGCCAAGCCGGTGCGCCTTCTTGACGACCTCGTACGGAAACTCCTCGGTTTCGTCGTGATGTGCCGCGACCGGCCTGATCTCTTTCTCAGCGAACTCATGCGCGAGATGCCTGATCGCTTCCTGCTCCGGAGTCGGCGAGAAGTCGAGCGTCATGCGCGGCTAAACGTACTCTGCCGAAGACTTGGTGAGCACCGCCTCACCGTTCTCTTTGACAGCGCGAACGTCGAGCTTTCCTGGGGATGTGGTGACCGCCGTATAGGTAACGCTGTCACCGGGCACGACCATCCCTGCGAACCTGCACACCAGACGGCGCAAGCGCTCGCCTCCACCCGCGGCCTCGGCCGCAACGCTGCCCGCAATCCCCATCTGCAACATTCCGTGGGCAATGACGCCAGGAAGCCCGACCGAGCGCGCGAAGTCGTCATCGAGGTGAATCGGGTTGTGATCACCTGACGCCTCCGCATATGCAGCGATCTGCTCCCTGGTGAACGTCACAGTCCGCGTCATTGGCGAATCACGAACAACGCGCGCGACTTGCAAATTTCGTCGCCTCCAGCACCTTTCGTCTCAGTCTCGAACGACACAAAACGCATGCCACGGCGGCTCATGTCCGAAGCGACTCGCCCCTGTGAGATGACGGATTCGCCGGGTTGCGGATGGCGCGTCCATTCGAACTCCTGCTCGGCGTGCAGAAGCTTCGCGAAGTCGATCGCCGCCTCCGAATCCTCGAACAGCTGCGACGCGGTGGCACCAAGCGAGTAGACGGCAGCGAACGTCGGCGGCACTCCTGCCGCAGGGTCGGCTCCGATCGCACGCGCGAAAGCGGCGGCACGCTCAGCGTCGATCTCGAAAGTAACGGGCGGATACCTTCGTCCCCCCGCGTCCGCTCCGGTCACGCGGCTAGTGTCCCACCCCGGAAGGGGCAGCTCAGGCCCTGGTCAGGTGTAGGCGCGACGCGAGACGGCGCAGGAGCAGCGGGCGAACGGCGGCCCATGCCTCCAGGACCGCGGATCGCGCGCTCGGCGCGAGGT